>JBDTJV010000429.1:0-3914 GCA_039935675.1 Ginsengibacter sp.
CTCGGCAGAATATTATTTTTTGACACGATACTTTCTAACGAAAAAACGGTAAGCTGCGCTACCTGCCACAAAGAAAAATTTGCGTTCGCAGATACGTCTGCTATAAGCATTGGCGTACTTAACCGAAAAGGGAAAAGAAATGCTCCCTCTGCAATGAACGGTTCCACTCAAGGTAGTTTTTTTTGGGATGGAAGAGCAGCATCGTTGGAAGAGCAGGCATTAATACCTATTGCCAATCCTGATGAAATGAACCTGCCGGTAGAGGTGGCTGTAAAAAGGCTGAATGAAAGTAAAAAGTACAAAGCTTATTTCCTGAAAATATTTAAAGAAGTTCCTAACCGTAAAAATCTGGGTATAGCCATAGCTGCATTTGAAAAAACACTCGAAACTTACAATACCCCATTTGATGACTGGCAAATAAATGATAACGATTCCGGAATATCTGCCTCTGCAAAAAGAGGTTTTGAACTTTTTAATGGCAAAGCCAATTGCAGCAGTTGCCACTTTGGCGGCAACTTTAATAATGGTGGTCGTGATTATCGTAATATTGGCTTGTATAATGGCACAACACTGAATGATAGCGGTCGAGCGGCTATTACTAAAAATGCAGGAGATCTCGGTCGATTTAAAATACCAGACCTTAGAAACGTTGCTATTACAGCTCCTTACATGCACAACGGAATGTTTAAAACTTTGCATGAAGTAATCGATTTTTATAACGATCCTGCCAAAGCTGTTCCAGATGCAATTAACCGCGACCCTACTTTATCCAAACCATTAAACTTATCCAAGCAGGATGAAACTGATATAGAAAATTTTCTGCTAACGCTCACTGATAAACGATTTCTGAATAAAAAATAATACCCGGACGAAACGGTTGAACTCTTCAATTTTCAAATCCCGAAGGATACGGCATTTTTAGATCCTGTGTTAAAAAACTGAGTCAATTCGGTAGAACTTGCTGTCAAACGTCATTCTTTTCTGTCGAGTTTTAAAGTAAAAATCACGGCCCATTTCAATAAGATAATTTTGCAGGTTTGTAATGATGCTTTCCTCTGGCTCAGATTCATTTTAAGAAGGCTTTTCTTCCAGTCCGGGAAAATCAAACAAGTAGGTATTTGGTTTCAGAAGGTTTAAGCCAACAATCGTTTGTTTTCGGAGTTGATCACTTAAAAAGGATGTAGAAAATGTTTTTTTTACCTCTTTCATCATAGCCCACCAGTTAAGTTTATAATTCCTCTCACTGCTCAATCAATTCCGTCGCGGGGTTATTGGTTCTTGAAAAACGATTCCACTATTTATAAATTCACTGTTACCAATAACCACAGGGTTTACAGCAGACGAACAAATAACAGCTTTTTCTATTTACCTTCATCTTTCGTCTTTCAATTGGATTTGGTTCGGGGTTGAAAATTATAAAATGTCAGTTCATTTTTCACATTAACTTTTTACATTAGAAAATGATATGTAAACGAATGCAGCCTTCTTCTTTAGTTAGTCAATACATCAAAGAATATTTGTTGGTGCATTTAATCTTTGATCCTAAAGAACTCGTTCCTGTAAAAGCATATCCTATCAATCCGAAAACAGGAATTACATTCCAATGCAAAGGACACCTTACAGCCGAAACTCCGCTATTGAATCTTACAGAAAAAAGGCCACCCGTTAATATCTTTACTATTTCTTCGGCGCGGCAAAACTTTTATCAGACACATGAATTTATGCTTGTGAATGTTGAGTTTCATCCGGGTAAATTATCCCCATTTTTAAAAACCAACATTGGTGAAATTCCAAATGGAAACTTAGATGCTTCATTAATTTTAGGAAAAGAAATTGAAAAAGTAAATGACCGTTTAGCTAATGCTGTTGACTACAAAGAAATTCCGATTATTTTAGATGACTATTTTACTGAAAAAATAAATCGGATAAAATACGAGTGCTTATTCATTGATAATATAGGACGAACAATTTTAGATAATCCGTCAGGTTTCAGGTTAGATAATGCGGCTAAATCCGCTTGCATGAGCCATCGGACTTTTGAGTATAGGTTTTTAGAAAAATTTGGTGTAACGCCGAAACACTTTGCCCGTATTAGTCGCTTTTATCAAGCTTACGAACAGAAAGAACTATTTCCTAAACTTGACTGGCTCAGTATTGCAGTTCAAAATGGATATGCAGATTATCAGCATTTGGTTAAAGACTTTAAGCAATTTGCAGAAGCTACGCCAAATATATTCTTAGAGCATATTAATCTCAACCCCGAAAAAAGGCTTTCTATTAATCCTGATTTTGTAGGGATATAAATTTGCGATTTTTTACCACCAAGCACATCATACCATGATTAGTTTTGTGAGGTTACAAAACCTTACATCATCATGGAAATAAGTTATAAATACATCAGCTGGTTCTTTATCGTATTACTGGCAATTACTCTTTTTGGATTCCAGCGATACTTTCTTTCGTTTCCTGGGTTTAATGGGTTTACTTATGTGCACCATATTCATGCAATAAGTTTGCTGCTATGGTTTGCGATGCTATTTATACAACCTGTGTTAATCTATGCGAAAAAATTTGGGCTTCATCGTTTTTTAGGTAAGCTTTCTTACTTCCTTATTCCGTTCATCGTATTTTTCACACTGATGGTAATGAAGATACAATACATGAAAGGTGTACAAGAAAAATGGCCCGAAGCGTTTAACCTGGCATTTTTATACTTACCGGCTGCGGCATTAATTCCTTTTGTGATCTTATACATCCTGGCTATTATAAACAGAAAAAAAACAAAATATCACATGAGGTATATGATAGCAACTGCAATAGCGCTCTTAGGTCCTGGAATAGGACGCATCAACTTTGGAATTCAGGATATGACACATGCTATTATGTTCGCATTTGCTTTATCAGACCTCTTTCTAATAGGTTTGTTGGTGTTTGAATATTTCAAAAATAAGATCTACAAGCCTTATCTCATCTCACTGGCAATTTGCTTATTTTTTCATGGAATATATCCGTTTTTCCCTTCTACAAATATTTGGCAATTCCTTGCATCTAAGTTTGTCGTTTGGTTTTAGTATTTCCCAGGGAATAAACTGTGAGTATTGGGAAAAGGCGATTCCTGTGAGGTTACAAAACAAAGGGTTGACTTTTTGCCAAGTCCATTCGACTTACGACTGGGACAGCATATACTTTACACAACTTGCATTAGACATTGATAGAGAAACGGCTGGTGGAATAGGAATTCATCCGAATGGATTTATTTCGTCAAAGGTTACACCGTTTTGGTAGGGCAATGCGATTTTATCAGGATGTAATTTACATGCAACCAAAAGTATGTTGTCAATGGTTGTTTCGAAGATTGTGTAAAAGGATAAAAGAAAACCATCAGGTGCCGATAAAAAAAATGATTACAGTAAATAAACAAATAACAATGATTTTCATTTAATCGTTGGTAACAAGAATCCTTTAGATCTTTCAACAAATCTTTCTGGCTAGAAGAATATCGTCATAATGACTTAAAATACTTGCTGGTCAGACGGGAGACCGTCAGATCATAAAGCATCATTATCACCACTTAAGTTCATAATTCCTCTCATTGCTCAATCAATCCCGCCGCGGGGGCAATTGTGCTTGAAGTCACACTTCTATGAATTTACATTTACACCTGATCTCCTTTTTTATAAGATTGAAATTGTTTAAAGCTTTCTTTTAAATACAGATTCAAATCAATAGCCAGGTCGATCACTCCTTTAATAGTATCCGACACAAAACAAAAAATATAAATTAAAAGCGATGAAAAAATTATTTACACTTTTATTATTCTCCATCATTTCATTAACCATTTATGCCCAATGGAGCAATACCGCCAACCAGTTTTACGATTCCCTGGCCATGCCGGTTACTGCCATATTAAAAGA
>JBDTJV010000430.1:0-9079 GCA_039935675.1 Ginsengibacter sp.
GTGAATATTTTTGATATATTGGTATGATATTCTTTTTCTGTTGCTTTTACATTTCCCCGCGGATCTAATTCAACATCCAATTGTTGCAATAAACCTTCATGTTGCGGGTGAACAAACCCCATGGCAAGGAAAGCGCGCTCACAAGGTATTTCAGTTTCACTTCCAGGCACTTCTACAAATTGGGCTGGTTTATTGTCTTCAGTAAATTTCCATTGAAGATCTACAATTTTCAAAGCCCTTAAATTGCCGTTTTCGTCACCGACGAACTCTTTGGTAGCAATTGCCCAATGACGATCTGCACCTTCTTCATGCGAACTGGTAGTTTTCAGGATCATTGGGTAAGTGGGCCAGGGCATAAATTGCGTGCGGCTTTTTGGAGGCATTGGCATCAGTTCAAATTGGGTAACTGAAGATGCTTTTTGCCGGTTAGAAGTTCCTACACAATCGCTTCCTGTATCGCCGCCGCCTATTACAACCACATTTTTACCTTTTGCAATAATGGCTTCTTTATTCACTTCTTTACCAGAAACTCTTTGATTTTGCTGTTTTAAAAAATCCATTGCAAAATGAATTCCTTTCAAATCTCTTCCCGGGATCTCCAGGTCACGTGGGATAGTGGATCCGCCGGCAAGGATGATTGCATGGTATTCACGAAGCAGATCATTAATGCTGATATTTACTCCAACATTTGCGTTGCATTTTATTTCGACGCCTTCTTCCTTCATGATGTTCACTCTTCTCTCGATCACCCATTTTTCCAACTTGAAATCTGGAATTCCATATCTCAATAATCCTCCCGGTTCATCGTCTCTTTCAAAGATCGTAACATGATGTCCTGCAGAATTTAATTGAGTAGCGGCAGCCAAACCTGCTGGTCCGGAGCCAATCACTGCAATTTTTTTACCGGTTCTTACTGCCGGAACTTTTGGTTTCACAAAACCATTTTCAAAAGCAATCTCTATAATGTGCTTTTCAATTTCTTCAATAGTGATGGCAGGTTGGTTGATTCCTAAAACACACGCCGATTCGCAAGGCGCCGGACAAATCCTACCTGTAAATTCCGGGAAGTTATTAGTAGAAGAAAGTATTTCGTAAGCTTCCTGGTAATCTTTGCGATAAACGGCATCGTTGAATTCCGGTATAAGGTTGCCAACAGGGCAGCCTTCGTGACAAAAAGGAGTGCCACAGTCCATACATCTTGCAGCCTGTTCGTTGAGCTTTTCTTCCGGAAACCTTTCTGCAAATTCGTTGTAGTCATTTATTCTTTCTGCTACTGGACGACGAGCAGGAAGTTCCCTCGTAAATTCCAAAAATCCGGTTATTTTTCCCATTTGTTATTTGTTTTTTTTCCAGGAACCGATAGCTATCGGACCGGCTAATTTTTTCTAAAGCTTTGAAACGAATTGAAGTAAGCTCCATTAATTTTTCTGCTTCTTCAATTCTCCACATTCATTCCTGTTAGTTAGTGAAATTATTTGGTTTTGTTTGAAGAAAATCATACGTTTTTCATCCGTGTTAATTCACTCACTTCGTGGCTTTTACTTTCTGCCAAAACTTTTTTATAATCTTTCGGAAATACTTTTACAAAATTCTTCAACTGATTTTCAAAATCATTCAAAATGAATTTTGCCACCGTACTTCCGGTTAAATTAAATTGTTTTTCAATCATTTCATGAAGAAAATTTTCATCTGTCTCTGCTATGGGATCCAGATCAACCATTTCTTTGTTACACAATGCATCAAAATGGTGCTTTACGTCATAAACATAAGCTATGCCACCACTCATGCCAGCAGCAAAATTTCTTCCTGTTTCTCCAAGTATGATCGCATTCCCGCCTGTCATGTATTCGCAGCCGTGATCTCCAACTCCTTCTACAACTACGTTTGCACCTGAATTCCTGACACAAAAGCGTTCTCCGGCTTTTCCTCGTATAAATGATTCACCAGAAGTAGCGCCATAAAAGGCCACATTGCCGATAATGATATTTTCTTCAGGAACAAATCCCGCATCTTTTGATGGATATACAAATATTTTTGCCCCGCTTAATCCTTTTCCGAAGTAATCATTGGCATCTCCTTCCAATTCCATCGTTACACCTTTTGTGTTGAAAGCAGCGAAACTTTGGCCTGCGGTTCCGGTAAATTTGAAATGGATCGTATCATCAGGAAGGCCGAATTTTTTATATTTTTTAGAAATCTCGTTAGATAAAATTGTGCCCGTTGTTCTGTCTGTATTGATAATATTGAACGAAGCCTTTACTTTTTGTTGTTTTTCCAATGCAGGTTTGGCTGTTTTTAATAATTTCCAATCCAACACATCAGCCAATCCATGATCCTGTTCTTCCTGTTTGAATAAGCCAACATGTTTTGAAGCTGGTTCTTTATACAAAATGGGAGAAAGGTCTAATTTACCAAATTTCCAATGTGAAATATTATCTCTCTTTTCAAGGAAATCGACCTGTCCAACCATTTCATTTACGGTTTTGAAACCGAGATCCGCCATGATTTCTCTGAATTCCTGTGTTAAAAATTTAAAGAGATTAACTACGTGGTCCGCATCGCCGGTAAAGCGTTTTCTCAATTCCACATCCTGTGTTGCTACGCCAACAGGGCAGGTATTCAAATGACATTTACGCATCATGATGCATCCTTCAACGATCAGTGCAGCAGTGGCAACTCCCCATTCTTCAGCACCCAATAAAGTTGCAATAGCGATATCTCTTCCTGTTTTCAGTTGGCCATCAGTTTGAACAACTACGCGGCTGCGCAATTTATTTTTCACCAAAGTCTGGTGTGTTTCAGCTAAACCTAATTCCCATGGCAATCCTGCATGTTTGATCGAACTCATTGGCGAAGCGCCTGTTCCTCCGTCGTGCCCTGATATCAAAACTACATCAGCCTTTGCCTTGGTTACTCCGGCAGCAATTGTTCCTACGCCAGCCTTTGAAACCAATTTAACGTTGATCCTGGCATTTCTATTGGCATTTTTCAGATCAAAAATTAATTGTGCCAAATCCTCAATTGAATAAATATCGTGATGTGGTGGCGGAGAAATCAATCCAACTCCTGGTGTAGCATGGCGAACTTTTCCAATCCATTCATCTACTTTGAAGCCGGGCAATTGTCCGCCTTCTCCGGGTTTTGCCCCTTGTGCCATTTTAATCTGCAATTCATCCGCCTCGGTCAAATACCAGCTGGTAACACCAAATCTTGCAGAAGCTACCTGTTTTATGGCACTTCTCATGGAATCACCATTCGGTAATTTTTCATATCGTCTTTCATCTTCACCTCCTTCACCTGTATTGCTCTTTCCTCCAAGCCGGTTCATGGCGATAGCGAGTGTAGTATGTGCTTCCCATGAAATAGAACCAAAAGACATCGCACCTGTTGCAAATCTTTTATAAATATTTTCAGCCGGTTCTACTTCATCAATGGAAATAGAAGGTCGTTTCTTTTTGAATTGGAATAAACTTCTTAAAGTCGCTGCTTTTTCACTTTGATCATTTACTGCTTTTGTATATTTTTTGAAGACCTTATAATCATTCATCCTGGTTGAATGTTGCAGCAAATGGATTGTGGTCGGATTGAATAAATGAAATTCGCCTTTCCGCTTCCATTTATAAAGTCCTCCGACCGTGAGGCGGTCAAATGGCATTTCCTTTTTACTAAAAGAAAAGGCATGCTTTACCAATGTTTCTTTGGCAATTTCATCTAACCCCATTCCTTCAATCCTGGAAGTAGCGCCCACGAAATATTTGTCAATTACCGACCTGTTAATCCCTAATATTTCAAAGATCTGGGCTCCCTGGTAAGATTGGAAAGTAGAAATACCCATTTTTGAAAATACTTTGAGTAAACCATCATTTATGGCTTTTTTATAATTTTTCTTTAATCCATTAGAATCAAGTTCAGTTCCTAATTTTCCCTGGATCCGCAAGTCACGGATGGTAGACAGCGCCAGGTATGGGTTAATGGCAGTTGCCCCAAACCCTATCAGGCAAGCAAAATGATGTGTTTCCCAAACGTCTCCGGCTTCGATGATCAATCCAACCTGGCCTCTTAAACCTTTTTTAATTAAATGATGATGAACTGCTGAACAGGCCAATAAAGAAGGAATAGCTGCGTGTTCGGAATCGATCGCTCTATCCGAAAGGATCAATACTTCAAAACCATCTTCCACTGCTTCTGCGGCGTGCCTGCAAAGGCGCTCAATTCCTCTTTGCAGAGAACCGGGCTTACCATCGGCCATGAAATAAGTTTGCAATGTATGCGCCTGGAAAATACCGGTATCGATGCTTCTGATCTTTTCTAATTCTGTATTTGACAATACCGGATGATTTAAAGCAACCGTGTGGCAGGATAGAGGGTCGTCTTCCAGCAAATTCCCATTATTTCCTACAAAAGTTGCGAGAGACATTACCAGTCTTTCGCGAATTGGATCAATAGGAGGATTTGTAACCTGCGCAAAAAGTTGTTTAAAATAGCTGCTTAGATGCTGTGGTTCATTACTTAATACTGCCAGGGGCACATCGTTTCCCATAGAACCAATCGGTTCTTTGCCGGTAAGCGCCATTGGAGAAATGAGTAGTTCAAGGTCTTCAGTAGAATAGCCAAAAGCTTTTTGGTATTTAAAGATCTGATCATGTTCCAGGTGTGTGAACATGACCCTTGGCGCTGGTAATTCCTCCAGGCGAATCTTGTATTTATTTAACCATTCTGCATAAGGTTTTTGAGAACAGATCTTTTGTTTGATCTCATCATCACTAATGATTCTTCCTTCCTCAAGATCTACCACAAACATTTTACCCGGCTGCAGCCTTCCTTTTTCTTTGATCAGTTTTGGATCCACCGGAAGAACTCCGGTTTCAGAAGCCATGATCACCCTGTCATCAGTAGTGATGCAATATCTGGAAGGCCGCAAACCGTTCCTGTCTAATGTAGCACCAATCATTTTTCCATCAGTGAAAGAAATAGATGCGGGTCCGTCCCATGGTTCCATAAAGGAAGCGTGGAATTCGTAGAATGCTTTTTTTACCGGATCCATTTGTTCGTTTCCGTCCCAGGCTTCAGGGATCAGCGTCATCATTACATGTGGCAAAGAACGTCCGCACATTGTGAGAAGCTCAATCATATTATCAAGACAAGCAGAATCAGATTGATTTTCACCAACTACCGGTAAAAGCATTTCCATTTCTTCTTTGGAAAAATATTGGGAGGTAAAATTCTTTTCACTTGTGCGAAGCCAGTTGAGATTTCCCTGTAATGTATTGATCTCCCCATTGTGAGCAATGTACCGAAATGGCTGAGCCAGTTTCCATGAAGGAAAAGTATTTGTTGCAAAGCGGGAGTGAATTAATCCAAAAGCAGAAACTATTTTTTTATTGCTAAGGTCAGGAAAATATCCCCTAACCTGCATACTGGTGAGCTGGCCTTTATAAATAATAGTTTTGTAAGAAAGTGACGCCACATAAAAGCCAATAGTATCTTTTTTAACCGTATTATTTATTGTTTTAGTTGCGTAATTTCTTAAAATAAATAATTTTCTTTCGAACTCATCAGGGTTATTGATATGGTCTGGACAAGCAATAAATACATGTTCCATCTCGGGTTCTACAGAAAGGGCAGAAGAACCAATATCTTCTGTATTCACAGGTACCTTGCGATAGCCCATGATTTCCAGGCCGAGCGTTTCTGCGCAACGGTTAAAAATATCGCGACATTCTTCACGCAAGCGGATCTCCTTGGGAAAAAATAAAACACCTACCCCATATTTACCATACGATGGAAGGTGAATATCTAATTTTAAACATTCATCAAAGAAAAATTCGTGGGGTATCTGGATCAATATTCCAGCCCCGTCGCCAGTATTCATTTCGCAACCGCATGCACCGCGGTGCTCCATGTTTTCGAGGATCGTTAAAGCATCTGATACTATGCGGTGACTTTTGCTGCTTTTAATATTTGCAACAAAACCAATTCCGCATGCGTCGTGCTCAAATTCTGCGGAGTATAAACCTTTTTTTTCCATATTCTATTTTAAACCTTTTTTCAATAATCTTATTTCAGTTAAAATTATTGCATACTAATGAAAACCCGTAATTTTTGTTACAAGCCACTTCAGATGAAATTATCTTTTAAATTGTTTAAAGAGAAATAAAATATGAATAAATTCTACTACCTGCAACGGTGTACTATTGATGTGAAATACTTTATAGTAGCTATTTTCAGGGAAAAAATACTACAGTTTCCAAATCCTCCTCTTTGAACTTACAACTTTTAATTATTAACAGCAAATCGGACTTTTTTTTATCAAATTAAAATTCATGCTTATTTGTTGGTTTACTATATTCTGGAATTTGAAATGGTTTTAAAAAATTAGACCGATTCCGTAAATGCGAAATCGAACATTTTATTTTGTGAAATACCAACTTCATAAATTGAAAAGTATCTAAATAAAAAAATTAGTAATCAAAAAACCACCGTGACTGAATATGGCGGTAGAATTATATTTCCACCTGGTTTTATTTTTTTTGTTACTGGTGGAAGACTGAATTTCGGATGACTGTTCATCCCATCTGCTATCCATTCATATTGTTGTTTTGAATACTGGATTATTTGGTCTGGCTTCCATGCAGTATTTTGTTTGGATTGTTTATTTTCTATATTCACATTGATTTTATAACTCCTTACCTCATCTTTATTAATCAACATTAACCGCCATTTCTCCCCAGGTGTTCGAAGACAGTAGGCTGAAACCAAAGCTTCTCTTTTTTGATTAAAAATATTTGATTGAGCCGGGAAAATTTCTAAAAGCGAATCAGAAGGTTTCATCCAGAAATGGGTGATCATTTGCATAATGTAAAAAGAAGCAGTTTTGTATTTTATCTCTCCATTCTCCCCTAATCCCAAAAGCATATTATTACCATAACCACAATTGGTGGATTGCTGAAGAAACGCAGGCTCATAGCCATATAAGTAACTTTTGCCTCCTCCGGACTCCAAAAAACTGCCCAAAATATCTGCATACATCAAACCTCCCTCAATCTCCGATTCTGTTCTTCCTTCGTAAGCAGAATATCCATATTCTGTGACATACATGGGTGTATTGGGCGGTAAAACTTTTTTAATATTGGACATGGCCGCGAATAATCTTTGTGGCTGAGCCGCTAATTGAGGGGATGAAGGTTGGCACAAATCATCAAACGGATACCACTCAAAAGAAAAAAAATTAAACAAATGAAGGCCTTGATGTTTTTGTAAATAATTCAGAAAAAGAGAAGTCCATTTCGATTCAGTAAAGGTGGTGCTGTCTTCTTCATCCCAGGAAATGGAAGCAAAAGATGGTCCGCCCATTTTTATGGCAGGAGCCAGTTTTTTGATTTTAATTCCCAGGCTGTAATATAATGCCGCATAGTCCTCGGGGGAAACCAACTGGCCCTCAGGTTCTTCTCCCATTTCCAATTCCTGAACGTTATATTTTTTCTCTAAAAGATGTTTAAGCAAAGCCTCTACATTTTCGGGAGTATCATATAAAAGCGCAGCCGGAATGAGTGGTGGTTCTGTGGTAATAAGCCCATCCTTAAAAAAACGGTCAATACCTGCCTGCTCTACGTTTGAATCAAGGTCTTTGGCCGTATGCCAACTATCAGTTGAGGATACATATACTACACTTTGACTGTGATCTTTCGCATGGTTCATGTAGTCTGTGAACCTGCCATCCGGATCAAGTTTGCCGATTTCAATTTCATTAACAGCGAAACCTAACTTATCCCTTATATCATTAGAAATATTATTGCTGGAATAGGAACTATTCGAAAAAGAAATACGGATAAAACGGGCTTTGGTTAGTGAATTGGAGATGCGGATTGTTTTATTTTTTATACCGAAATTATTGATCTCATTGTTTTCAAAGCTATGCCAGATGCCCGGCTCATAAGGATCAAAATATTGTGGATCATTATTTTTTGCATAGTCAACAGAATAAGACAATGCATATGGATTGCCCCATTTAATCCTGATGGCATTTATTTTTTTGTGTTTTCCAAGGTCTACAACTGTCCATTGGCGGTGAAGATTATTTGATTCATGAGTATAAAAAGAATCAAGATAGGGATTGCTTTTCCAAAAAGTCATTGTATCTCCATCATCTATTCTCGAATATCCATCATCGTTAGCCTGGTCATGCGTATTTCCTCTCCTTGGTAATCGATAACCATAAGACATTTGAATGGGTTTTTCGCTGGTTACATCAGATATCCAATATCCCTGTTGATGAAGACTATCGCTCCATTTTCCTGCCGGGTTCCAATGCCAAACTTCGCCTGCCAGTTCTGTTCTTAATCGATAGCTCAAAGGTTTCAGGCCAACCTTTTTCATCACCTTAATATTAGCAGGAGTAAGCATTTGATCGATATCTCCTTTAAAATGTCCATCGATATCGCCGCCAATATTTTCTGAAGGTATGAATGAATTTAAAGAATGTCCTGGTGAATAAGAAATATTTACCTGGTGAATATTTTGCGCTCCCACTGGATAAAAAAAACAGTAAATAAAAAGTAAAAAAAAAGTTTTTTTTAGGTTCATTTTAAAAGATAATTATTAGCTCGATAGATGGAAGTATATCTTACACTTTTATCCAAAATTTTAAATATTCATTGTATTCGGTATGAACGATTTCATAATCACGCGGAATTTCAATTCCGAAACTATGATATGAAACCAGTCTCGTTCCTGCAGGCTTTTGATTCAATTGTTTTAATAAAAAGCGATTATAATAATTATATAAATCATCAGAATAGTTCACGGTAAAATCAATTTTTTGGGTACCCTGGATGTTTTCATAAAAAGAATTGTAGAAATAAAAATGGTCATAATCTTTAAAATCAATGTTGCTAATATTTTCACAGATAAAAGTGATATTTTTTAATTCAAGCTTTTGTGCTAAATCATTTGAAAGAGCTACCAGTCCGGGCCGTTGTTCTATTCCATAAAATGATGTGAGTGGGTGAAAATGAGCAGCTGTCAAACAAAATTTTCCTGAACCGCTTCCAATGTCAAGCACTTTTTCATCCGGTGAAAC
>JBDTJV010000431.1:0-7657 GCA_039935675.1 Ginsengibacter sp.
TTTTTTGGTATAACTAAATTATTTAGTACGTTTGTCCTAAATAAATTAGTTACCATGTCAAAAGCGTGTCAAAATTTAAAATACCTTAGGAAATTGCGTGGTTGGACTCAGGAAGAATTCTCTTCAAAATTGGGCATTAAACGTTCCTTACTTGGTGCATATGAAGAAGAAAGAGCCGAGCCAAGGTTAGAAGTTCTTGAAGTGATCAGTGAATTATTCAAAGTATCACTTGATGAGCTTTTATTACAGGATTTAACCGAAATCAAAGGAGTTAATTACCTGGCGAAAAGACGCCAGATGAAAATGATGAATGCCGACAGAAATGTCATCTCTTTTGTACCGGTAAAAGCGGCGGCCGGATATCTTGCCGGTTATGCAGATAGCGAATTTATTGACGAACTGAATACTTTTACTTTGCCGATGCTTACAGGTGGAAGTTATCGCGCATTTGAAATTATAGGTGATAGTATGATGCCAACTCCAAGTGGAAGCGTAATTGTTGGCCAAAAGGTGGAAAATGTAGAAAGTTTGAAGAATAATGCAGCATATATTGTTGTGAGTAAAAATGAGGGAATTGTGTATAAAAGAGTGGTAAAAAATAATAAGAATAAAAATAAATTAACTCTTGTGAGTGATAATCCGTCATTTCAACCATACCAGGTGATGACCGCTGATGTCTTGGAAATGTGGGAAGCAAACGCAATTATAAATAAAGTAACGTCGCATCAAAGATGGGATGTTGATTCCCTGGTTAACCTTGTAAGCAATTTACAAGACCAGGTAAGCAGTTTGACAAAGAAATTGAATTAGAATATTGGTAGAAATCATCAATTTTTGTCCTATATTGAAAAATTATAGAAATAGAAATTTAAACTAAATCTTATCATTCACCATTAACAAAACAATTATGATTAAACTACAAATTATCGGGCATCTGGGTACCGACTGCACTACCACCGAGGTAAACGGCAAAACTGTTATTAATTTTCCAGTTGCCCATTCTGAAAAGTACAAAGACCAGCAAGGAAATATGGTAGAAAAAACTATCTGGGTAAAATGTGCTTACTGGACAGACCGCACAGCCATTGCACAGTATTTGAAAAAAGGACAGATGATATACGCTGAAGGAACACCTGAAGCAGAAGGATATCTTAATAAAGACAATCAGAATGCTGCTTCACTCAAATTGAAAGTTTTCCAGGTTCAACTATTAGGAAGTAAGAACGACAACCAGCCCGGAGGAAGTCAACAAAGCTCTTCTTACCAGTCATCCAATGCTTCGACAAATACAAATGCAAATCAATTGGCGCCTTCCCAGGTTGAAGAAGCCGCTGATGACCTGCCATTTTAATTATAAATAAGTTCTTCGTGTTTGTTATTAGTTGGGTTGCTTTTCAAATAAGAAAAAGTGGTTTCATGGAAATTGAAGCCACTTTTTCTGTTTTATTGATGTAAGGAAATTTTTAAATAGATATTTATCGGAAATGGTTTCTTTCCCTGTGTCCTACATTAATAATAATCCTGTAAGCAATTCCAGCAGTAAAAATAACTTTACTGATAAAATCGAATTCAAAAACCATTGTCTGCTTCTTAAAGCTAATCTTGAATCCTGAAAACTTTCCGAATCTCTTCCTTTTCTGTCTTAAAATCCACCACTTTAAGTATTATAGAAGAAGGAGACTTCGTAATGAAAGCATCAATTAGTCAGCTTTTTTTTCACCCTTTTCACCCAGTTTTACTATATCTCCACTTTTAAATAAAATACTTTCAAGAACCGTTTGCCATTTCGGTAATTTACGTAATAAAAATTCCAGGTCCATTCCGAAATGCTTAAACTCTTCAGTCTGTGCAGATAGCATTATAGCTTTGGCATCTTCGTCTTTTTCGACAGAAATTCTTTGTTGATACCAGTTGATTGCTTCTGATTCTTCGGTTAACGAAGCAAACATTCGTGCAAGCGTTCTTGTTTCCTGTGAAAGTTCGTCTGCTGGTTCATGATATTGATTGAAACCCATTTTTTTTAATTTTTTAATTTTTGATTGATTGATAGATTTTTATTATTTGCAACAATTGAACCACAAGAAGAGTCAGCGTTATAATAAAGGCATTTTTTGAATGATCGATCAAGAGGAAAGTAATCGGTAAAATTTTCTAAAAATCAGGTTTTTCTTACTGGTAATTTATTATTTATAATGGTATAATAATTGATGTCTTTGACCAAATAATCTAATATAAGAAAAGATATTAAGGTTGAGGAGTCTGAAATAGGAGAAAAATGCGGGAAAAAACGGAAGGGTAAATAGTAGCTATTATTATTCAAAGACTTCTTGAATTTTAGTAAACGGATAGATAATACACATTTTTATTTTATAATTAGGGAAAATTTTTGTCCCAATTGTTCGCAATGAATTTGTAATTAGTGGCTGAATAATTTTTAATTATTATCAAAGGTTGTATTATAAATGTCAAATGAAAAATGTTGATTTTTTTGACAGAAATTTATTATAATGAAAATTGAAAAAGCTGAGCACAGCGCTAAAACACAAATCATATCATCTAATTGTGATGTGATGATTAGTTTTAGATTGGATGGAGTTATTTTTCATTGGAATGCAGTTGCTGAAAATATTTTTGGTTATCCGGCTATTGAAGCAATAGGTCGAAATATTTCTATTGTATTTCCTATAAATTATTTTAAAGATCCGCAAGCCTTTATAAGTGCAACAGCAGAGAAGTCTACGGAATATGAAACTGTTTGCAAAACAAAAGAGGGAGATCGCATTAATTTACTATTTCATGTTTTCCCGGTCAATAGTGAAACTGAAACGTTACAGGGAATTTCTTTAATAGCGAAAGACATTACCGACACAAAAATAGCGGAAGAGAAACAAGCCATCCTTAGCTCTATCGTCAGTTCATCTGACGATGCAATAATCAGTAAAAATCTGAAGGGAATAATTACTAGCTGGAACAAAGCGGCTACAGATATTTTTGGTTATAGTGAAGAGGAAGCTATCGGACAGAATATTTCTATCATAATTCCATCTGAATCAAAAGTGGAAGAAGAATTAATAATTGAAAGCATTAGAAAAGGGGAAAAAATTGATCACTTTGAAACCTTTCGGGTCGCAAAAGACGGAACTGAAAAATTGGTTTCTTTAACCGTTTCTCCGGTGAAAAACAGGAAAGGGGAAATAATAGGGGCCTCAAAGATTTTGCGCGATCTGACTGAGAAAGATAACGATGATGAGCGACAGGCAACGCTTGCGGCAATTGTTACTTCTTCAGACGATGCTATAATCAGTAAAACACTTGATGGAATTATTACCAGTTGGAATCATTCTGCCACTCTTATGTTTGGTTATACACCAGAGGAAGCCATTGGAAAGCACATTTCTTTTATTATTCCTAAAGACAGGATGCACGAGGAAACAAATATTATTCAAAACATTCGCCAGGGAAATAAAATTGAACATTTTGAAACAATACGGTTGGCAAAAAACGGTAGTGAAAGGCAAATCTCTTTAACAATTTCACCAATCAGAAACAGCAGAGGTAAGATTATCGGTGCCTCAAAGATTGCCAGGGATATTTCGCTAAGAATAGAAGCTGAAAACAAACAGAAATTTTATACACAGCGATTAATGGATTTGAATATTTATAAAGATGAATTTATGGTAATGGCAAGCCATGAATTAAAAACTCCACTAACAGTGATTCTCGCGAGTCTCCAGATTCTCAAACAAATGATGGAAGATGATTCACGCGTAGATTTCATTTCTAAAACCATCAACCAGGTAAATAAACTCAATGAACTTATCTACAAACTTTTTGATGTTTCTAAAATTCATGCTGGTAAGCTCAAATTTGAATTATCTCATTTCGATATGAAAAACCTGGTAGAGGCAATTATAGATCAAACCAGCAAATCCACTACTCATTCACTTATTTTTAAATGTTATGGTGATAATTTTGCCGTGTATGCAGATGAGGAAAGGATAGTCCAGGTTGTTGTAAATATCATAGGGAATGCTATAAAATATTCTCCTAAACAAGGAGAAGTCTTAATTGAGCTGAGGAAGGAAAGTAAAAATATTACCGTTAACGTTTACGACAAAGGAATTGGAATTCCGCAAAGCGATTTGGAAAATATCTTTCAGCGATTTTATCGTGTAAGTGGTTCGGCCAGTTCGTTTGCAGGATCAGGTATTGGATTATACCTTTCGGCTGAAATCGTTAAATACCACAAAGGAAAAATATGGGCTGAAAGTACAATTGGAGAAGGTTCTGTTTTTCATTTTACTATTCCGACCGCTGATTAACTTATTCTGTTAAAGTTGAAATCATTTTAAAATAAAAATGCCGGCTATTTGTTGATTTACTGTTGCTATTTCTAATTTATTTCCAGGATATATTTTATGCTATTTTATTGATTATTTAATTGATTTAATTTCTCAAGATATTCAATACCGTCAGGAGTAAGATGGATACAATGCAATTGCTTATTCTCCACAAATTGTTTTTTTACTTCAATAAGGCCTCTCTTAAAAAGAGGGGCAACCGCATAACTCATATCCTCCATTGTAATTGGTTTTTCTTTGATAGAATGTAATTCAGCTTGCCGGCAAAGCTGTAACTTTTGAATCATGGATTGTGAAAGGGGGCGAAAATACTTCATTATCTGGTTTTGACTACTTGAATACAAAATTGCCAAGATGCAAATCATTGTTCCAAAGGTCTGCAGTACAATTTTGTTGCCACAACTAAGAATATTAATTCAATTAGGGTTTACTGGAGTGAAAAGGAAATTTGTTGAAAATGTCACCAACAGCTTCTCTTACCTTCATTTGATTATTGATCATACCCGGTTTCAATATTCCTGAAGCAAAACCTTGCCACGCCACAATCCCTGATTTTGCATCTACAGCGTTAATAATTAAAGTTCCTGCATCAATTGGAGTACGAGCTACATCCTGGGGAGTTCGCACTGAGTCGAGGCCATTATCAATCATTTGATAGCCATGATAGGTTCTTAAGGAACCTTTACGCTCGGTAACGGTAAAAAGTACAATAAATCCAGGCTTTTTTTCTACTCTTTTATAGCCTTTTGCACTTAACTCAAACGCGATGGCATTTTTTATTTTAAGCCTGACTGATTCATTATTAAAAACATAAACGCCGCCCGGATTGACAAATATTTTATCAGAAGGTATGCGATCAATTGATTTAGACCAGGCGTAAGTAGAATAATTATTAAGCGATTGGGTAAATGAATTATCTGCACCAACTACTACCTCCTGGGCATGACAAAATGCAAAACCCGAACATGCTAAAAAAAACAAAATAATCTTTTTCATGATTAGCGATTTAGAATTTATACGATGCTTATTTGAAATAAAACATTGTACCACCACTGAAGAAATTGTAACTCGCAGAATTTGTAACAGATAGATTTTGCGAAAAAATTGTAAGTGTTGAAATAATGATGAGTTTCGGGAATTATTTCTACAAATAAGCAAATAATTAGTTTGGTGAAATAATGTAGAACGGGAACCTACCTGGCAGATCGAATTTTCTTTTTTAAAGATCCTGAATTTTGAATACGAAGATTGAATGAAAAGTAAAAATCATATTAATCTATAAAGATGGGAAGGGATTCTTTATGATTCTCTAATTTTAAAATATCAAAAAGAAAACGAGCTTAGCTATTTTGCAAAACCCGTTTCCATTTAAAGATTTCTAACAATGGACATTTCCTAAAAGATAGTAAATAATAAAAAATATTGCCACGGTTCCAAGGCAACCGCCTCCCAGTTTTTTTGCTCCGTACGCAGCTATCAAACCTCTTACTAATTTATTCATAACTGATTAATTTTTTTGTCATGTAAATGTATTAAGAATTGTTATCCGGCAATCACCTTTTTAAATTTTCCAATCAATTATTTCATTGGTCCATTCTTCCCGGTATGGTGTAGAAATTTTAATATAATTATCACTGTATCCATCCATAATTCCTGTTTTATTTTTTCCTTCAAACAAAACTTTTCTTGTTTCCCCGGAATGTTTTTGGGAAAATTGTTGCATTTTTTTGTAGGATAATGAACGTAAAATTTTTGTTCTCTGGTGCCGGGTATTCAAAGGAACAACCGGTTTAATATTCAGTGCATAAGTGTCGGCTCTTTCTGAGTAGCTGAATACATGCAAATAAGAAATCTCCAGCGAATTTAAAAAATCAACTGTATCGCGGAAATCTTCTTCAGTTTCCCCCGGAAATCCTGTTATCACATCTACCCCAATACAGCAACCAGGAATTTTTTTTCGGATCAGATCTACTTTGTCAGCATAAAGCTCTCTTTTATAACGGCGACGCATCATTCCCAGAATTTTATTACTTCCACTTTGTAATGGGATGTGAAAATGAGGCATTATTTTTTTGCTCTCAGCAACCAGGTTGATAATTTCATCTGATAATAAATTGGGTTCTATGGATGAAATCCGATAACGGTCTACTCCATCAAATTCTTCAATTTTTTTTAATAACTCATAAAAATTTTCACCTGTTTTTTCACCGATTCCGTCCTTGCCATAATCGCCCAGGTTTATTCCTGTTAATACAATTTCTTTTACGCCTTCGATTTTTATTTTTTGTATTTCTGATAGAACATTTTCAAAAGAATTGCTTCTGCTTCTTCCACGGGCCATCGGAATAGTGCAGAAAGAACAATTGTAGTCGCAGCCATCCTGTACTTTCAAAAAAGTGCGCGTCCTGTTATTTAAAGAAAATGAAGAATGAAATCCTTTCACATCTTCAATTTCACAACTGCAGATCTTTGCACTTTCACCATGGGTCAATTCTTTTAAATGCGACGTAATATTAAATTTTTCAGAAGCACCTAAAACGAGGTCAACTCCTGGAATTTCAGCAATTTCTTTCGGTTTTAACTGCGCATAGCAGCCAATTATAACTACCATAGCCTCCGGCGATTGCCGTTGCACTCTTCTCACGAGATGCCTGCATTCTTTATCAGCATTTTCAGTAACCGAGCAGGTGTTGATCACATAAACATCCGCTTTTTCTGTAAACTCTTTCTTTTCAAACCCATCATCCTGCAATAATCTTTCTATGGCCGAAGTTTCGGAATAATTTAATTTGCACCCCAGCGTGTGAAGCGCCACTGTTCTTGCATTTGACATACCGGCAAATTTAATCAATCCGACCTTAATTTTAGTAAGGCAAAACAGAAATCCCGTGTAATTGTTTGTTTACTGGAAATACTGTTTTTGCTGAAAAAAGTGACTTTATTTTATTTTGTTATTTTGTGAACTGTAATATGAAAATCTTTGTAAAAAATATGGTTTGTCCGCGCTGCATTTTGAGCGTTGAAAATATTTTATCGAAAAATAATTTTGCTGTAGATTATGTTCGTCTTGGGGAAATTAGTTTGATGAAAGATCTAACTAAAGAACAACTTGCAAAGCTTGAAAAAGATTTAAATGATGTAGGTTTTGAAATATTGGACAATCAAAAAAGACAGCTCATCGAACAAATAAAATCATTATTGATCCAAAAAGTGCAGCAGGGAAATATTGAAGAACATCTTAGTATTTTTAAGTTTTTGACAGAAAATATTTTTAAAGATTATTCGTCTTTGACGAA
>JBDTJV010000432.1:0-3504 GCA_039935675.1 Ginsengibacter sp.
CTTCGCGAATGCCCGGCATTGTTTTTACACCATAGCCTGTATAAAATCCCGGTGCATAAATGCTGTGTTTGTACCAGGGCCTGCGGGGCAATCCGGATTCTGTTAATAATTGTTGCTCTGCCTGGAACAATGACCTATTAAAATCTTCCGTCACAGCATTTGATTTCACTTTTTGTTGAAAAACAGATTTCAAACTATCAGTACTTTTTTTCAAATCCTGCAGGGCATTTTGTAATGGCGAAAAATCAAGGAAAGGCACTTCAGGTTTTGCTTCTGGCAAGTTCCATTTCTTGGTAGGATCCTCCCCAACTGCATAATCCTTTTCACTGATCATTTTATTTTCAATTTCCGTGATTTGCCTTGAGCTGTTTAAAAGATTTTGCAATTCATTGGAATATCCGTCAATCGTTTTGTACAAATGGGTAAAATCAAAAGGAACTGCTTCTGCATTGCCCATTCTTAAAACCGCCCGGCCAGCGGTTTGTGCAAGAGCTACCTCATATTTAAACCCGGGATCTTTGAACATCGTAAAATCATAATAAGAATCATAAATAGAATGATATTCGCCACCGCTTCCTTCCCCGCCAAAACCCAGGTCCAGCGAAGGAATTCCTGCATGTTGAATGAAGGAAGAATAATCCGATCCGGAACCCATTGCCCCTAATTTTAGTTCTTTTTCATCTAAAATTTTTTGTTTTGCTTCAGCCGTATTCGCTTCAATTGCATTATGCGCTTTCATTCGATCAAATACGGAAACATTTGTTTCGGGGTCAAGCACCGTTTTGGAAATTTCATCCATTAAAGGCTCCAGGGCATGTGAACCTTTAGCATATAAAAAGCCACGTTCATTATTATCGGAATTGATATAAACGACGGCTTTTTGTTGCAATTCTTTTTCATGAGTTTCCAGCCATTCCGTTGAACCAAGCAACCCAGGTTCTTCACCATCCCATGAGCAATAAACCAAAGTGCGATCAGGTTTCCAGCCAGTCTTTAAAAGTTCCCCAATTGATTTGGCTTCATCCAGCATGGCCGCTTGTCCACTGATTGGATCAGCAGCTCCATTCACCCACGCATCCTGGTGATTTCCCCTGATCACCCATTCATCCGGGTATTTGCTGCCCATTATTTTTGCGATCACGTCATAACAAGGCACAATATCCCAATTGAAAGCCACCTTTAAATGAACTTTGGTTTTTCCGGGGCCGATGTGATAAGCAAATGGCAAACCGCCATGCCAGCTTCCTGGAGCCACCGGTCCATCCAGCGCTTCCAGCAAGGGTTTCGCATCATGATAACTTATAGGCAACACAGGAATTTTCAAAAGATTTGGCGCCTTTAACCTGTCCAATCTTTTTGCATCTTCTGTAGCGCCAACGCCAGGTGTTAAAGGATCACCCGGATAAATAACCATATCCATCACAGAACCTCTTTGCACACCATATTCATTTTTAAATGGTCCTTTTGGATAAACATCACCGGCAAAATATCCGTCATCAATTGGATCACTATAAATAATACAACCAATCGCGCCGTGGTCCTGGGCTACTTTTGGTTTGGTTCCCCGCCAACTTCGGCCATATTTTGCAATCACAATTTTTCCTTTTACAGATATTCCCATTTTATCCAGGATTTTATAATCATCCGGCAAACCGTAATTAACAAAAACCAATTCAGCTGTTACGTCACCGTCTGCACTGTATGCATTATAGGTTGGTAGCTGGCCTTCCTGGCCGCTTGTAGGATCTTCTTTAATTGCGGGCTCTTTCAGGATCGCTTTATAAGTTGTAGGTGAAATCATTTCCAGTTCTCTCGTTTTAGGAGTAGGGAATAAAACATGAAATGTTTCAATCTGCGCATCCCAACCCATTTTTTTATATAGATTCAAAATGTATTCTGCATTCGCCTTATCTCCCGGAGAGCTGAGATGATGCGGTTTTGCTGAAAGAATTTTCATAGTTGCCCCAATATTTTCGGCGCTCAGATTTTTGTCAAACTGAGATTCAAGCGATAATTGGCCGTCGACATTTTTTTCATTAAATCCAATTATTTTTTTGCTTTGGGCAAAAGAAGTTTGAATAGCAAAAAACAACAGGAGAAAATAAATTGATTTATTCATTTGTTTTTGAATGTTAGTAATAATAATTAATTGTAGAAGTGATCTTCAATTGAAGATTATGTAAATATATTAAATTATAAAATTTAATATCGTTTCAATAATCCTGTCTGCCCTTGCTGTCAAAGAAAATTCTCCAATCAAAAATTAAGAATTCATCATAATTATCTTTTTACTGTAATTTAGTCCCCTACTATTCCTCAAATGATCTATTTAATAATTGGTTGTGCAATTTTAATCTGGTTTATAATTTCCTTTTTTAAAGAAAAAGATAAAAAGCTTCTTGAAGAAATTCGAATGAATTGGGGGCGGCCAATGGAAAAATATAGAAATTTCCAGAGCCTCGAAAAGTATAGCACGGATGATGATCCTGAACCATTTCATACCCTTACCTTTCAAACCTTAAAAGATATTGACATCGAAAATCTGTTTTCACTTTTTGACCGTACAGCCACTACAATCGGTCAACAGTTCCTTTATAATAGAATTACTTTCCCCATAAACAACCTGCAAAAATTAAAAGATCGTTCCAGCCAATCAACCTATTTTATTGAAAATGTTAGTAAACGTGAATCCGTTCAGAAGATCTTATACAAGCAGGAAAAAAACGGCACTTCAGGAATTACGCAATTATTTTCAGAGAAAAATTTGGTAACAGATAAAAATAACGTTCTATATAAACTGCTTACCCTCCTTGCGATAGCAGGAGTTGTAGGCTCCGTTTTCTATCCTGTCATAAGTATTTTTTTTATTCCAATTTTTGGAATTAATATTATGATTCAATATGTTTTTAAATACACAAAAGAAAAACAATACAATATTCTTTCTGAAGTTTATGGGTTAATCAGAAGTGCGCAAAAGCTGAAAAAAATTGATACCATTATTGATTCAAATTCAATTCCGAATGAAATAAAATCACTCAAAGGTTTTGTAAATAATTACAAATTTTTAAGTTTTGGCACTCCCGGCGATGACTTAACAAAAGCCTTGTTTTATTTTTTAGAACTTATTAAAGCCTGCTTTCTGACAGAGATTCACCTGCTAAATAATTCTTACGCTCAAATTCTTGCAGAGCGCGATTCTCTGAAGCAACTTTATAAGTTCATTGGAGAATATGATGTCGCCATTTCAACTGCTTCATTAAAAAGCGACAAACGTTTTAATACTTGCGTTCCGGATTTAATTGAAGAAAAGAAAGTATTAAAGTTTACAAATGCCATTCATCCTTTTATTAATAATTGCATTCCCAATTCGTTTTCTCTGGATAACAATAGTGCCTTTATTACTGGTTCGAATATGTCAGGTAAGTCAACATTCTTAAGAACGGTTTTAATAAATTCAATATTGGCACAAACATTATATTTATGTTTTGCAGAAAACTATACGTC
>JBDTJV010000433.1:0-3403 GCA_039935675.1 Ginsengibacter sp.
CTTTGGTCATGGATAATATGTGTGATCGTAACAGTGTTTGTTAGTTTAGCGACGAAACCAAAGCCCGAATCTGAGTTAGTTGGATTGGTGAGAGGTTGTACGGAATTGCCTTCAGACAAACATCTTCCTTTAACGAAGCGACCGATTTTCTGGGCTGGAGTGGTGCTCGTTGCTTTTATTATTTTACAAATTATTTTTTGGTAAAAAAAATTATATTTTATGCATGACGAAGAAGGTTTTTCAATATGGTTTTTTGTAGGAATAATGTTAGGCATCTATGGCCCCATTGTTTTAATCGCCAACCTCCCCGTATTTGCAGGCGAAAGTCCGCATGTTGTTTTGGAACGGTTACACGCGGGTATTTGGTGGGGAATTCTATTGACATTAATAGGTGCCCTCTTTCTGTACCTTCATTGGCCGGGTAAGGAACCGTCAGTCCTTGATGAGAAAGACAATAACATTCTTTCTGGTAATGCGGAAGGGGAGAATTGATTCCGGTGATTTTCTTGAGGATGGACTTATTGGGTTTTTTTATCCATATGCTCTTTCATAATCCGGTTGCGAGCTGAAAAAAATGCTTGATGGAGAAACCATGAGCCCACTTAATCCTTAACTTGATTTACAGGAAAACTTTTATAAGGAAACTTTCCCAAAAAGAAATATCGAATGAATTCATCAGCTTTTATTTTTGATTTGAATGGAACGATGATAGACGATATGGAATATCATGCTGATGCCTGGTCTGATATATTGAATAATGATTTGAAAGCAGGTCTTACCCGGGATGAAGTGAAAAGAGAGATGTATGGCAAGAATTCCGAACTACTGGATAGGGTATTTGGTGAAAACTATTTTTCTGCTGATAAAAAAAATGAACTTTCTTTTGAAAAAGAAAGAAGATACCAAAAGGCTTTCCTTCCGAATCTTTCGCTTATTAAAGGTCTTGGAGAATTTTTGGACAAGGCCGACAATGAAGGTATTAAGATGGCCATTGGAACTGCCGCGATTCGTTTCAATATTGATTTTGTAGTGGATACACTTCATATCCGTCATTTTTTCAAAGCGATTGTTAGTGCGGATGATGTTACCAAAAGTAAACCAGATCCTGAAACCTTTACTAAATGTGCGACACTTTTAGGTGTTCCGATCGGGAGTTGTGTTGTATTTGAAGATGCACCCAAAGGAGTGGAAGCTGCACAAAACGCAGGGATGAAGTGTGTAGTAATAAAAACGATGCATTCCGAAGAAGATTTCAAAAATTACAAAAATATTATATTGTTTATTGATGATTATGCCTCGCTGGACCCGCAGAAGATTGCAGAAAAACTTTTTCAAAAACAACAGTAAACAAGCTTTTTTAAATGATTTTCATTTTACCCAAACCGAAAAATTTTTCAAAACCAAAAATGAAAATTTAGAAGGCAATTGTAAATGGAAAATAAATGTATATTTGACAATAAGCTTGATTGTGAGTTGTTTCACACAAACGTAGCAAATTGTTTGGTGTAATTCCAGGTTAATCACATACAATTCTTCAATAATTTTTTCACATAAAACCATAATTATGCGTATCACACGAATCCTCATGGCGTTTGTAATTTGTACATTTGCTTTTAACTCCTTTTGCCAGACTGCCGCCACATTAACTGTTCAAACTGATTCTGCGCGCCAGGTGATTTCCAAGGATATTTATGGAATGTTTTCCGAGCATCTTGGAAGGGATATTTATGACGGATTTTGGGTAGGAGAAAATTCCGCTATTCCAAATAAAGATGGTATCAGGCTCGATATCGTGAATGCATTAAAGGATATTAAGGTGCCGCTGATGCGTTGGCCCGGCGGTTGTTTTGCTGATCAATACCATTGGATGGACGGAATTGGACCAAGAAATAAAAGACCTGAAACAGTTAATATGAACTGGGGCGGTGTTAGCGAAAGCAATGCTTTCGGTACCCACGAATTCATGGAACTCTGCGATCTTATTGGTTGCCAGGCTTATATTGCCGGCAATATGGGAAGTGGTACTGTTCAGGAAATGTCACAGTGGATTGAATATCTTAATTCTCCACTCGAAAGCAATATAACTAAAATGCGCAAAGAAAACGGCCGTGAAAAACCATGGTATGTACCCTATTGGGGCGTTGGAAATGAAAGCTGGGGTTGCGGCGGTAATATGACTCCTGAACAATATTCAGATATGTACAGAAGATACGCCAGCTTCTGTCATGATTATCCAGGTGCCCCTTTGAAAAAAGTGGCCAGTGGGCCAAACGGTGACGATGCACATTGGATGGAAGTATTGATGAAAAATATTCCTCATGACATGATGTGGGGAGTTTCTTTGCATTATTATACTATTCCTACGGGTAATTGGGGACACAAAGGATCTGCTACCGATTTTGATGAGAACGCATATTTTAATACAATGAAAAGGGCGCTTGATATGGATAATATTATCAATCACCAGGAAGCGGTAATGGATAAATATGATCCCCAGAAGAAAGTCGCTCTGGCAGTAGATGAATGGGGGATTTGGACTGATGTAGAACCAGGTACCAATCCTGCTTTTCTTTACCAGCAAAATAGTCTCCGTGATGCGTTGGTTGCAGCCTCCACTTTAAATATTTTTAATAATCATTGTGATAGGGTAAAGATGGGTAATCTTGCTCAAACGGTGAATGTTTTGCAATCTTTGGTTCTTACCAAAGGAGCTCAGATGGTACTTACGCCAACTTATTACGTATTCGGCATGTATAAAGTTCACCAGGATGCAAAATTATTACCCATAAAATTAAATTCTCCTGAATACGTTTCAGGCAACGATCATATTCCCGCAGTAAATGCATCAGCATCACAAGATTCTACAGGAGCTATTCATATTTCCTTTGTAAATATCGATCCGTCAAAAACAATCACAGTGCGTACTTCATTCAAAGGAAGCCAATGGAAAACTGTAAATGGAAGTGTGCTGACTTCCGGAAAATTTAATGACATCAATTCTTTTGAAAATCCAAATAAAGTAAAAGTTGAAAAGTTTTCAAACGCCAAAAGAGAAAAGGACGAACTGGTAGTAAATCTTCCTCCTAAATCTGTTGTTGTATTGGAATTAAAATAAAAAGTTTTTTTTAAAAAAATTGTTTTTTCTGGAAATTGAATGATCAAATTTTTTTTTTAAAAGTAGTAGTAGTGGTAGTAACGTTCCATGTCTTTTCATTAAAAATTCTCAATGATATTGAAATTTCATCAGCTGAAATTTGTTTTTTATTTACCTTATGAACGCAGATATTATGTATCACTTTGGTTAGTGCATTTGAAGCCAAAATAGAAATTCAAATTATTTATTGGTTTACTGTGATGATCAGGTTTGCTGATTTCTGAAATATTTTAATAGGCAAAAAGGACA
>JBDTJV010000434.1:0-4092 GCA_039935675.1 Ginsengibacter sp.
ACAGCCATCGCAGATGTATTATTTGGAAAATACAACCCGGCAGGAAGATTGGCCATTCCATTTCCAAAATCCGCAGGCCAGGCAATACTTTCTTTTCCTATGATGCCGGGAGATGAAGGACAAGGTGCTGCACGCGTCAAAGGATTTTTGTATCCATTTGGCTATGGACTTAGTTATACCACTTTTCAATATTCGGATATAAAAGTAAATCCAACTGAGCCTAAAGCGGGAAGTGATATTAGTGTATCGTTTACCGTTACCAATACCGGGAAAATGGCCGGCGAGGAAGTGCCGCAGCTTTACATAAATGATGAAGTCAGCAGTGTAACCACGTACGTAAAAAAACTTCGTGGATTTACACGCGTCTCACTTAATCCCGGTGAATCAAAAAACATTGTTTTTAAAATTACGCCGCATGATCTTGGCTTATATGATCGCGAGATGAAATTTACAGAAGAGCCCGGCTGGTTTAGTGTTATGATTGGTAGCTCATCAGAAGATATTCAATTGAAAGAAAGGTTTGAGGTAGTAAAGAAGTAACCATAAGTTCCAAAATCGCTTGTCACAATTTTAGGTTTTTAAATTATGGAACTTTCAGGTTAAATACAACTGTATAAATATAGCTGTATTGATTGTAGGAGACGAGTGTATTTGCATCACGGGTGACCTTTACATTAATGAATCCGCCTGGCGGAAACATAGAAAGAATGTTAGCCGGGATAACATAACTTCCATTATCGGCAATTCCTGCTATGGTTTTTGTGATATAATTTGGAGAGGATAAGTTATTGTTCAAATACTGATTTGGATCATAATCCAACGAAATGATCATTCCATTCTTATTAGCAGGGTCCGCATTCCAGAACAAGGTATCACCTGTTGGGTGAAAAATGTTTAGATCGGACGAACCAATCTGTGCAAATAAATTTAAAGGTAAGTACACTTGCGCGGAAAATTGCGGCGCTTGTCCTGCCGGCGGTGTAAGCATTACCTGGATATTTCTTCCAAAAAAACTATTGCCAACCGTATTATCTATCTGAGTTCCATAAGATAATGCACCTGTAAAATGAAAGGTATCAATGGTTACATTACCGCCGGGAATTATATTATTCGCCTGGTCATAAAAAGAGCCATGTATTTGCAACGAATTATATTTATTTGCAAACCCTTGTGCATTTAATGAGTAGCTGCCCTGGCCGAATACATAAAGCTCGCCATTAGTGGGCTTGGAGACATATAAAGAATCATAAACATTGTCAGAAAGTTCAGTCGTAATGATTTTATTAGTGTTATTCACCGGATCCTTTTTGCAGGAGTTTAAGGATAGTATAGATAGAGCGAGAATGGATAATTTTTTCATCACCATTATTTTTTGAGATTAAGTTCTGGAATAAAGAAATTAAAATTCACTTATTTTAGAATAACAAAAAAGTTAAAAGAATTCTTTATAGTTGGTACCCATTAAAAAATAAATTCAATCAATCTTGATCATTGGCGTTAAGCCAACAAATTTTTTGTTAATAAAATGATCTTTAGTCTTTAATATGATACTCCTTTTTTAAAAAGGCAAGTAAATTTTTTGCATTTTCCAATTGCGGTTTTAAATCATTCTTCACGTAAGAATAGGTAATTATTTTAAAGTCGAATATTTTATTGAAGAGCGTTCTTAGTTTTCCATTGTCATCCCTCAATTCAGGAAATTCTTTACCGACCAATGTTCCATTTTTCTCAAAATTAGAGTCCCCAAAAATGGTCATATCCACCAACTCATCAAGCCTGTTTAAAATGTCTTTATAATAAGTTTCGTAATAGCCACCCTGGACATAAATACTGTGAATGTCAGCATCGTATTTTGTGAGACTATCTGCTACATGGTCTTTTTCAATCAGCCGGTAATCACCGGTGTTTTTTAATTGCTGCAAGGTAATGTCGTTACTTTTAAATGAAGCTGAACTATAGAAATATTGAATAGCTATATTGTAAAAAGATTTGCGATTGGAATCAACCGCCATATCTACATGCGCCAGCTTCAACATGCTGTCTATTCCTTTTACCTGGCGCTCATCAAATTCAATCACGCCTCGCAAAGAAGAGGTATCATCTTTTACATTACTAATAAAACCCGCTATATATTCTTTTTCCTTTGCACTGTTTGTAAGATGTTCGCGAATATTCTCCGCAAAAAAACCCAATGTTACAGCGAGAAATATCATCAGGAACTCAGAAAAATATTCTTTCCATTTTTTGGAATTATGATGATTATCCGGGTGATGATGTACTTCCATATTTTCAGTTTCTTTTTTAGGATTTCAGTTTGTAAATTTAAGCACGGGATTATTGATACCGTTATCAAATTTTGTCGATTGTTCATCATGGAAGGTAATGCCCAGGTTACAATTCTATAATTAATACAGCCAGTAAACGAATAAATTACCGCGATTTTTATTTTGATAAATTTATCAAACAAGATAATGAATATCCTAAAAACCCGGGCCCAATAAAACTTAAAAAGATTTGTACAGATTTGTAAAATCTTCTATTATTTTAAAATAAATTGCAAATTAGCGAATAGATCAATCTAACAAAATATGAAAATAGTAGCGGCCTTATTCCTGGTTTTAATCTTTGAATTTTCCTCCGGACAAAGTTTCCATTACCCTTCAATTAAACCGAAAGTAAATTCCGTCCATGACTTTGTTCCTAAAGGTTGGACAATATTGAAATCAACAAAAGGCGATCTGAATGGTGACAAGTATACTGATATTGCCTTAGTTCTCCAGCATCGCGACAGTGTTTCATTAATTACGGATGAAGATGGCAGTTCAGATACTGTAATTACGCAACCGAGGATTTTGGTAATCGCCTTTTTCAACAACGCAACCAAACAATACGATTTAATTGAGCAAGCCAATTCCTTCATTCTTTATCATGATAATCCGTCTATGGATGATCCGTTCCAAAACATTTCCATTGCCAATCAAATCCTGCAAATTGATTTTTCCATTTTCTATAATATGGGAAGTTGGGAAACGTCCACCAACAATTACAAATTCAGTTTTCGGGATAATCAATTTAAGCTTATAGGTGCGGATTATAATTCAACTATGCGCAACAGCGGAGAAACAGAAGATCGCAGCTATAACTTTCTTACAAAAAAAGTAAAAGTAAGCACAGGTAACATCGAAAATAAAAAACAAAAAACATGGTGGAAGCAATTTAACTGTAAGGAACAAAAAACTTTTAAAACTTTTACCAAGCCATTTACCTGGGAAGTTGAAAAAGACTTTTTTATTTAACTGGATTAATAGAAAACTTATAGTCAATTCGTTTAAGTCGTCATATTACTGAAGAAAATTTTCTTTTCTCATTAAATTATTAGTAACAGAATTTTCGTTTTCGCGATGATACAAATACGTCGGGATATCGGTTTCACGAATAACAGCTTTCGTTTTATTTACCCTTTCAAAAAAATCTGCATCACTTCCCATAGGTGTGTCAGCAAATCCATTTAAAGTAACAGCCACTTCTCTCCTGATAAAAAAAGTACCTCCAATAACGCATTCAGATAAAGGAATCATTTTATCATAATTAAACCGGTCTGGTACAAATTGATTACCGGTTACTATCACACCGCCATATAAAAAATCTGTTAGAGGATAATTCATCAGAATGGCTTTTCTCGATTCAAGGTGGTTGGGCAGGTATTCATCATCCGAGTCCAGAAACGTTATAAATTTTCCCTTTGAAAGAAAAATTCCCGTATTTTTTGCCATAGCATATCCCGCATTTTTTTGGTAAACATACCTGATCATACTTCCATTACGCAGGTAAGGATCTATTAAAGAACGCGTATCATCTGTACTTCCATCGTCAATAATTATGGCTTCCCAATTTTTCTCCGTTTGCGCCATCAAAGAATCTAAAGCCCTTTTTAAAAGGTCTGCCCTGTTATAGGTCGTTAATGTAACAGAGAAAAAAGGTTCTGAAAACTCTCCGGATTTATCCACACTTTTTATCATTTCATTTTTCAAAAAAAGAAAATTTAATTTTACATCACAAAGTTACATTCAATTTAAACCTACCAGCTTTTAC
>JBDTJV010000435.1:0-7461 GCA_039935675.1 Ginsengibacter sp.
ACGCTTCCCCATCATTTATACATAAGAAAGTAACTAATTATATGAATCTAAATTCAGATGTTGGGTGGTGGTCACTTTTAGCGAAAAAGGACCAACTTGAAATGGCCATTCTTTTATGTAAAAATGCGATGCCAGTTTGGAAAAATTATGATTTTCCCTCTTCAACTGGCAATAGTTTGAAAGGCCTGCCAATAAAAGCTTTAATCACTATCGAAGCCTTGAATACACCAGATAAGAATATTGAAGCGGAGGAAGCGATAAAAATTTATTTCACTGCATTTGTCACTCCTTTTATCCAAATTCAGGATGGAGGTTTAGATTTTCCTTATGCGGTAAAATCTTCCTTTTTATCCGTTTTTTACATTCTGAAAGGGCTGCTTTCAAAAAAAAATAGTACAGCTCTGGAAGATTATTCAACTTCTATTTCAAAATCTCTGGATGCAATTTACATTTCAAAAATGATGACCATCAGTGAAACAGAAGCACTTATTGAGAAATATTTCTTACTCAGTTTGAATCAAAAAAAACGTGAGACTTCCAATTAATTACCATTCTCTGATTATCGCGCCATTTATTATCTGCATGATAAAAAGGTGCTCATTTTCATAATAATCTGCAACCGATTTATCATGGGAAAAATAAATAGGCTGAAAATTAAAATTGTGCAAAGGTGCATTTGTGGTATCATTCAGATTTTCCATAAAATTTTCCGGATGATTCATCAAAAGCGAAGTAAAATTATAGGTTGTTTCAAAACCTTTTTCTGCCATATCGTTTGGCTGTACCCGGTATAATTGTAGGTATCTGTTAGAAAGGTAATTTTCGAATCCATTCTCTTTAGCAATGAAATGAGGCGAGGTATAACGGATCGGGAAATCGGTATAAGCATCTTTTTTATACCAGGCTGAAAACCCATCCCAGTTTGGCATACCTATCAGCTCCAGCCGGTTTGTTTTCTGAATGGGATAACAGGCGTCTGCCAATTTTTGCGAAAAAGTTTCATCAAGGCTTGCGCAAATGATAACGCTGGTTTTTGTCGTATCGACCAGGTAACGCAACTGTCTTGAGGTTAAAGAGCTATCAATTATGATCGGTTTAATTTTTAAAAAAGGCCTGCCGTCTACCAAATTTATTTCTTTGAAATAATTATCGATCCGGTTATCGTTTTTCTTTTTTACCAAATAGATATCATCCGCTCCATGTTTTTGAACCAGGTAACTGAAAATGGCCTGGCAATGCGCCATGAGTGTAGAATTAACAATGATCAAAAAAGGATTGCGTTTAATTCCGCCGTCATTGGGATAGGTAGCCGAGATAAAAGGTATCCTTTTTTGAAGAGAAAAATCAGCCAATTGTTGATACTCGGGTTGCTTTACAGAACCAATAATCAGATCAATGTTATTTAATTTCCCATTTTTTATTAACCATGAAATAGTTTGGATATTCGATTTTGAATCGTAAATAAAAGCGTCTACATGCTTTCCATGAAGATTAAGTGTATCAAATGCAATCTGGGCTCCCTGTATAAAATCAAGGCCACCAGCCGCATATTTTGGGATAAATGTTTCAGATCTCAATTGTGATCCGTTAAAAAGAGAATCAAGATAAAGAGGTGCAAAAATGGCAACGCGAAAAGTATTTTTCGCGGGCGGAAAATTATTTTGAGCATATAAGTTTTGCTTTCCTGCAAAAACAAACAGAACTATAAAAATTAATGCAACCTCAAATAAACCCTTTGTTGAGCCAAAGAATTTAAAAAACATTGATTTCAAACTTTTTTTATTTGCAAAAAAAATTGTCTTCATTTTCCAAACGTAATTATTTCCAAATTGTATTTTTTCACTTACCATTTCCACATTTCATAATTCATCACTCAGATTTCCCTATTCCCATTCAATCGTTGCCGGTGGTTTGCTGCTTATATCGTAAACCACCCTGTTGATTCCTTTAATATTATTGATGATCTCATTAGAAATATAAGCCAGGAAATCGTAAGGAAGATGCGCCCAATCTGCAGTCATTCCATCTACTGAGGTTACCGCTCTCAACGCCACTGTAAATTCATAAGTCCTTTCATCGCCCATTACTCCTACACTTTTTACCGGCAACAAGATCGCTCCGGCCTGCCATATCGTTGCATATAGATCAAATTTTTTCAAACCATTAATAAATATCGCATCTGCTTTTTGTAGTAATTCAACTTTTTCTTCGGTCACTTCTCCTAAAATTCTTATGGCAAGGCCAGGACCCGGAAAAGGATGTCGGTCAAGAAGAATGGAAGGCAATCCAAGTTCGCGCCCTACCCTTCTTACTTCATCTTTGAATAAAGAACGAAGTGGCTCGATCAGTTGCAATTTCATTTTTTCCGGAAGACCACCCACATTGTGATGAGATTTGATCGTAACCGACGGTCCGTGAACAGAAACTGATTCAATTACATCAGGATAAATAGTACCCTGCCCAAGAAATTCTATATCCTGGATTTTATGCGCTTCCTTATCAAAAATATCGATGAAACTACCGCCTATTGCTTTTCTTTTTTCTTCAGGATCAGTTTTACCCTGAAGTTTTTCATAGAAATAATCTTTGGCATCAACTCCGGTTATATTTAACCCGATATTTTTGCATGATTCAATTACCTGTTCAAATTCATCTTTGCGAAGCACTCCATTATCCACAAAAATTCCATAAAGATTCTCACCAATTGCTTTATGAATTAGCGTTGCTGCAACAGTTGAATCCACTCCCCCGCTCAAGGCCATTATCACTTTTTTATTGCCAATTTTTTCCCTGATCGATGCTACAGTCTCATTAATAAAATGTGCAGAAGTCCAATCCTGGTTGCATTTACAGATATTTATCAAAAAGTTTTTAATGATCTTTTTACCTTCTGCAGAATGGTAAACTTCCGGGTGAAACTGCAATCCAAAAATCAGGTTATTTGTTTGTTTACTGCTAAAAGCGGCCACCGGAATATTGTGTGTACATGCAGAGATAGTAAACGTTTCAGGAAGTTCCTTTATGGTATCACTATGGCTCATCCAGACATCCGAATCATTTTCCACACCTTTTAATAATTCATCTTCTATTTTTATCTGCAGCTTGGATCTTCCATACTCGCGTTTGTCACTTTTTTCAACCAATCCGCCAAATACTTTTGCGACCAATTGAGCTCCATAACAGATGGCAAGAACAGGCACTTTCTCACTGATTTTTTTTATATCAATCAATAATGCATTTGTGTCATTCACTGAAAATGGCGAACCTGAAAGAATTACTCCTTTTACATTCTGATTAAAATCAATTTCTTTATTATAAGGAATAATTTCGCAATAAACATTTGCTTCCCTTACGCTTCGGGCAATCAGTTGTGTATATTGCGAACCAAAATCGAGAATAAGAATTTTTTCAATCATGCGTGCGAAGGTAAATTGTTTACAATTTCTGTTTCATTTTAAAAAAATATTTATCTTGGTGGTCTTTCACAAATAAAAAACAAAAATCTGGCACATGAAAAATTTTATCATTCTTTTAATCGCTTCCTTATCTTTTGCCTCATGTAATATGATGTCAGGCAATGGCAATGTCCGCAGTGAACAAAGAAATGTTACTGATTTCCACTCTGTCAAGTCTTCCGGATCAATAGATATCAAAATAAAAGAAGGCAATAATTATTCCGTTACTGTAGAAGATGATGACAACATCCTACCCTATATTATTACTGAAGTAAACGGCGGGGTTTTAAGCGTCAGGTATAAGGATAATACTTCCATTTCTAATGATCATTCCAAAGTATATATAACAGCACCTGAATTAGACCAGGTAAGTGTTTCAGGATCCGGCGATATCACAACTGATGGCATTTTGAAAAGTTCCGGCCAGTTAGAATTTAATACTTCAGGTTCCGGTGATATCAAGGCTACTGTAAATGCTCCATCGATAAAGGTAACTGGTTCAGGTTCCGGAGATATTGATCTATCTGGAAACACCAAGGATTTTGACTGCAACCTAAGTGGAAGCGGTGATGTGAATTGCAGCAAACTACAAAGCGAAAATACCAATGTTCATGTGGCAGGCAGCTCAGATGTCCACGTTTTTGCCAGTGTAAGTCTAAAAGTAAATGTTGCAGGAAGTGGCGATGTTTATTATAGTGGCAATCCTACTTCTCCGGAAATTCACATTGCAGGAAGCGGAACAGTGCAGGCACAGAAATAATTCTTAAGACTTCTTGGGGACTTACCCATTATTTTATCATATAACGATTTAAACTGTTATTGAATTAATAAAATAACCAATTAACCAATTTACTGGTGCATTTCAAATTGTTATAGTGTCTCGTTAAAAGAGGGAGGTACCACCCGCTACATTATGAAATGCATTCCAATTGACAATTGACTAATCCAAATCAATCCCCAATAATCCATTATCTTCGCAGCCCTAAAAAAAGTTCTTGAAGAATGCTTAGCAGAAGAAATATCCGGGTAAAAGTGATGCAGACTCTTTACAGTATTGAATCTATGAAGAAGGAAACCGGTCCCGGCGAACCTTTACAAATTCTTAAAAAGAATCTTGAAAACTCCCAGCAATTATTTACTTTTTTGGTTAATTATATGTTGGAAGTAGCGCGGTATTCAGAAAAAGATGCTTTACAGAAATCTCAAAAATATCTTCCCACAGAAAATGACCTGAGGGTAAATACAAAGATTGCCGGAAATGAGCTTGTGTGGGCAACACATGAAAATGCCTCCTTTAAAAGGTCTGCAGAAAAGTTCAAAATCAAATACCTGGTAAATGACGATATAGTAAGGAAGACTTACTTTTCATTGATTAGTTCTGACGAATACAAAGAATACATTTCCATACCATCCAGGGACAAAAAATCAGAAAAAAAGATCCTTGAATTTATTTTTGCTAACCTGATGATTGAGGATGAAAATTTCCTAAGCGAAGCAGAAGAAAAATTTATTCATTGGGATGACGATGCAGAAATGATGATCGTTTTAATGGCTAATTTTTTTCAAAAGCCTTCGGCATTTGATTTTGAAAAATTAGTAGGGGAAGAAAAGCAAAAGTTTGCCGTGGACCTCTTGCAATCGGCAATTGATAAGGACCAGTTTTGTTTGGAGCTGATCAAACCAAAATTAAAGAACTGGGATTCGGACAGGATTGCATTGCTGGATATGATTTTAATAAAAATGGGTGTTTGCGAATTGTTATACTTTGAAACAATTCCAACAAAAGTTAGTATCAATGAATACATAGACCTGGCGAAAGAATACAGTACAGAACAAAGCGGTCATTTTGTAAATGGAATCCTTGATAACATTCATAAAGATCTCCAGTCGCAAAATAAAATCCATAAGACAAACTATAAAAACAGCACTTTATAATACCTTTGCCAACTAAAAAAAAATTATGAAAAAATGGCTGATGGTTTTTGTTATTATTACTTCCTTATTTTCATGCGATATAAGGAATAACAAGAACAATCCCAATAGCCTCGCAAGAATGGACGCCTTATTTACAGATACTACCTCTGTGCAAATGATTGATTCTACTTATGATTTTGGAAAAGTAGTAGAAGGACAGAAAGTAGAACATAATTACCGGTTCAAAAACACAGGCAAAAAGGCCCTTGTTGTATCATCAGCAACAGCAAGTTGCGGCTGCACAGTGCCGGAAAAACCTGAAGAGCCTGTTAAACCAGGAGAAACTGGGATTTTAAAAGTAGTTTTTAACAGTGCAGGAAGGCCCGGCCCATCACATAAAACCATTACAGTGGTATCGAATGCTTATCCTGGCTTCCCTGTTTTAGTATTGACAGGCCTTGTTGAGAATAAAAATTAAATCATCAAAATAGGTACTTATGAATCTCTTGCGGCAATAACCACAGTATTTAATGCAGGAGCTTTCCACAAATAAAAATCAATTTAAAAACAGTAAACAAAAAGCAAAATGAACGTAGCAACCGTATTTTTAATGTTAGGACAAGGCCAGGGCGGCGGAGGATTTCAATTCGTATTTTTAGGATTAATGATCGTTGTGTTTTGGTTATTTATGATAAGGCCCCAGGCAAAAAAAGCCAAACAACAGAAAAGCTTCATGTCAAATCTTCAAAAAGGCGACAAAATAGTAACCATCGCAGGTATCCATGGTACCATTAATAAAATGAATGATGACAACACTTTTTTGCTGGAGATCAATCCAGGTTCTTATATTAAAATGGAGAAAAGCGCTGTGAGCATGGAAATGACAGCAAATCTTAATAAGATTAACACGCCAGCCCCTATAAAATAAGATTAGAGGATGATTGATGTATGATGTCTGATTTTCGGATTTTTGATTTCCAGGTGAATGATTTTTTTATTTTCGAATCTCATCTGGATTTTTCTAAATCCTACATTGTGAATTATACATCAGGCATAAAGATTCTGCTTAAATCAGACATCATAGATACAGATAATGCTTCGAATAGGACTAACCGGTGGCATTGGCAGTGGAAAAAGCACTGTTGCTCATATTTTTAATGTGCTTGGCATTCCTGTTTATGACGCTGACGCAGCCGCAAAAAGAATAATGGCAGAAGATGAAGTTCTTAAAAAAAGTCTTTTGAATGCTTTTGGTGAAAACGCTTACACAAATGGAAAGCTGAATCGAAAATTTCTTTCGGAGGTGGTTTTTAAAGATGAAAATAAAATTAATCTGCTCAACTCTTTGGTTCACCCGGCTACCATAAAAGATGCAAATGAATGGATGAAAAAGCAAAATTCACCTTACCTGATTAAAGAGGCCGCACTCATTTTTGAAAGCGGTTCCGACAAATTTCTGGACAAGTTTATTGGAGTCAGATCACCACTTTCACTTCGTATAGAAAGAACGATGAAGCGAAATAACATAACGGCAGAAGAAGTGGAAGCCAGGATAAAGTTTCAAATGGATGAAGATAAAAAAATGGAGTTTTGTGATTTTATCATTGAAAACGATGAAAAGGAAATGTTGATTCCGCAGGTCCTTTTATTGCATGAAACTCTTTTGCAAAAGGCGACAGAATAATATTTATACATTCACCACCTATTATTCCTACGGCTTTGAAAAATGATTACCTAAACCAGTAAAACAACATTTACCGTTTATTCTTATTTTTAGTCCCGCCGTTTTTATCTTCAATAAATAAAGGGAATAAGCATTTTGGTCTTTCTGGCATATTCCTCATAACCTTTGCCATATTTGCTTTTGAGATATTTATCCAATTTAGGCGCGTTATAAAAAGCGAAAGCGCAAAAAAGCAATAAAGGGATAATAGCTGAATACCAGTTTTTTGTAATAATAGCATAAGCAGTTACCCATAGAATATCTCCGAAATAATTGATGTGCCTTGAATATTTGAAAAATCCTTTTGTATATATTTTGCCTTTATTTAAAGGGTTATTTTTCCAGCGGTTTCTTAAAAATTCTCCTCCT
>JBDTJV010000436.1:0-2865 GCA_039935675.1 Ginsengibacter sp.
TTCCAATTAAAAGCAGTTTGGTTTCCTCGTGAGAGATTCCTCCATTTTCACGAAAGAATTTGAACATTTTATATCCTGTAGCTGCCACCATTGTTGGAACTGCGAGAAAAAATGAAAATTCAGCTGCTGCACTTCTTGTTAGTTTTTGTTGCATTCCCCCAATAATAGAAGCGGCGCTGCGGCTTACTCCCGGAACCATAGCCAGGCATTGCCATATACCGATCGTAAAAGACTTTAAATAGGAAACTTGTTTCTCAGACTGAATCGTTGGATGATTAAAAAAATTATCAATAAAAACCAATACAATTCCTCCAAGCAAAAGAGCGAATGCCACAGTGGTCGTACTTTGCAGTAATTCATCTATTTTATTTGAAAATAATAAACCCAGGATGACGGCTGGAATAACGCCGATGAGAAGTTTTAAATAGAAGTGCCAATTTTTGAAATCGAAAAACTTTCTCCAATATAAAACAACTACTGCCAGTATAGCTCCTAGTTGAATAGCGATGGTAAACATCTTTACAAATTCATCTTCCTTCAAGCCTAGTAGTTTTTCTGTAATGATCATGTGACCGGTGGAGGATATGGGAATAAATTCTGTAACGCCTTCTACAATTCCAATTATTATTGACTGAACGATGTCCATTATCGGGGTCTATTTTTATAAATTAAAAGGGGCATAAAAAAAAGCGATGAAAGGTTCATCGCTTAAAAAGGTTTTATAAGATCATTTTTGTTTTTTGATAATAGCGAATATTTCAACTATCAATCCGCCAACAATTAATATGGGCGCTAAAGTTATCCTCCTGAAACTATAGATCTGGTTGTCGTTAAAAACATTGGGATCCGGGCTTTTGCCACCTGCCATTAAAAAAAATCCAAGGGCCAGGATGACTAATCCAATGAGCATCCATTTGTAATTTTCTTTAGTAAATAAAACACTTTCTTCCTGGGTATGACGCAAAGTGTCTTTGTGAGTTGTTACCGGAGTTACTTTTTTCGCAGTACTCATATTTTTGTAATTTTTTGCAATGTAATGAATTTGAGAATAATTTTTCCAAATCAATATAATTCGTCCAACTTCATTCTTAAATATTTTAAAGCCGAACGATGCGTACTTAAAAGCGTAATACAAATACCAAGAATGAAAATGCCGGCAAAGATCAGCAGCATATTAGTGGTGTCGTGTAATATTTTAAGATAAGGAATAAACTTTTCTGAAAGAGTAATGAAACCTAGCATAAGGCCAATAGCTATGGCCGACGCTATTATGCCATTTACGATGGCTCTTCCATCGAGAGGGCGCGTTATAAACCAGCGCGTCGCGCCTACCATCTGCATTGTTTTAATGATAAAGCGATTGCTATACATCGCCAGGCGTATGGTATTATCAATGGAAACAATTACCAATATGGATAAAATAATGGCAACAATGAGCAAAACCAGGGTGGTTGTCTTTACAAACTGGCTAACGCCTGCAACTGTCGCTTTGGGTGTTTGAAATTCTGAAAGTGTATGTGGAAAATTGGCCACAAGCGAATCTTCGAGATTGGCCAGGCTGTCTTTATCCACATAGTTGGCTTTTACATAAAAATCAATACTTTCCGGTAAAGGATTGCTAATAGCAAGTTTTTTCCAGAGCGTATCATTTTCCTGGTTATATTTTTCTATGGCTTTTTCTCGGGTAATATATTCAACTTTAACAGCATAAGGAAGCGCCGTGATGTAGTTTTTTAAAGAATCAATTTGTGGGTCAGTTGCAGTGCGGTAAATGTAGGCATGAAGCTGAATATTTTCTTTAAAATAATCACCGGTCTTTTTGATATTTAAAAATATCCAGGCAACAATTCCAAAAAGAAACAAGACTAAAGAAACGCCAATGATGGCATATACATAAGAAGGTTTTCCGCGTTTGGTTGATGCTTTACCGAATTGAGCCATAATGATAAGGATGAATTTTTTTTTAACTCATTTTACACGGCGGCAAAAATAACCGATTTTAAACAGGTTTAGTATTTTTGCGCACTTGCAATTGATTGCTAATGTAATTTACATATGCGATTGTAGAGAAACGTAGTTTAATCAATAACATTTCTTTCACAAAAAAAGAAAGCATTTGAAAATCAATTTTAAAGAATGCTTTGGAGTTTTTAAAAAATATTAATAGATAAGAATGGAATATCATTTTAGAGAAATAGAAACAAAGTGGCAGGAACAATGGAAAGAATCCGCGGTTTACCAGGTAAGCAATTCCTCTGATAAACCCAAATATTATGTGTTAGATATGTTTCCTTACCCGAGCGGGGCGGGATTACATGTCGGGCATCCTCTGGGCTATATTGCCAGTGATATTTATGCACGCTATAAACGACTGAAAGGATTTAATGTGCTACATCCTATGGGTTTTGATAGCTTTGGCTTGCCAGCTGAACAGTACGCCCTCGAAACCGGGCAGCATCCTGCAACAACCACCGAAAAGAATATCGCTACATTCAAAAAGCAATTGGATAAGATTGGTTTTTGTTTCGATTGGAGCCGTGAAGTAAAAACGAGTGATCCTGAATATTACCGCTGGACGCAATGGATATTTTTACAACTTTTTGAAAGCTGGTATAATTTTAAAAATAAAAAAGGAGAATCGCTTGAAACCTTGATAAAAGAATTTGAATCAAACGGGACTCAAAATATTTCCAACAGCTCACATTCTTTTTCTGATGAGGAATGGAAAATGTGTGACGAAAAAAAGCAGCAGGAAATTTTAATGGATTTCAGGCTCGCTTTTTCTTCTTACGGCGAAGTGAATTGGTGTGAAGCATTGGGAACTGTTTTGGCAAACGACGAAGTAGTAAATGGCGTAAGCGAGCG
>JBDTJV010000437.1:0-6350 GCA_039935675.1 Ginsengibacter sp.
CTCATTTTTGGAAATTCAATATAATTGATACCGTATTCACCGCATGTTTTTTTAATGATCTTGCTGATAGCAGGATAATGAACATGCGAAATACGTGGGAATAAGTGATGTTCTATCTGGAAATTTAATCCGCCAAGCAACCATGAAATCGTTTTGCTTTTTGTGGCAAAATTGGCAGTTGTATGAATCTGGTGGATTGCCCACTCGTTTTCAATTTTTCCGGTTATTTCGCTTGGCATTGGAAACTCTACGTGTTCTACAGTATGAGCCAATTGGAAAACGATGCTTATTGTAAGTCCGGTTATCATAGTTATCAATAAAAATCCAACGATCCAGGTGCCGAAGCCTAACAACATAATTGGTAAGATTACGAACATAAAGAGGTAAATGATTTTAGCCGTCCAGAATGAGAAATGTTCATAAGGAGTCATCTTTCTAAGTGGAACCTCACCTATTTTTCGTTTAAAATATTTTTGATAATCGGTCATAAATATCCAGATCAAATGAAGCATTGCATACAAAAACCAGAAATAATACTGCTGGAATTTATGCATCTTTAATTTCTTTTGTGTAGAAGCGAAACGAAGCCATGGGCGTGCTTCAATATCGTCGTCAACACCATCTATATTTGTGTAAGTGTGGTGAATAATATTGTGTTTCATATTCCACATAATTGCACTTCCTCCCAAAAAATTTAATGAAGCGCCGGCTGCTTTATTTATAAATTTATATTTACTGAAGCTGCCATGAGCACCATCGTGCATGACATTAAATCCGATTGCAGCGGTTAACAATCCGAAAAAGATACATTCGGGAATAGCGATCCACACACCAGGCGTAAAAAAGACAAGGTGAACATATATAGCAAGATATAATACAGTAAAAAGTAAACCTTTGAAAAGCAAACTAAAATTACCAGTCATCGGGCGATGTTTTTCGACAAAATACTGATTCACGCGATCCTTTAAAACCGTGTGAAAGTCTCCTTTGCCTTGCATGAACTTGGGTGTTGTCATTATTATTTTGTTGTTTTATGATCTATTATTAAAATTTTATTTGTTGTATTGGATAAGATCATCGAAAGATCTTATTCCAATCATTCTTTTTGCAAGGAAACCTTCTGCATGTTTTACCCCAATCATTTTTCCATACATTTTAGAACGATTGATCACACTTTCTAAAAATTCAGGTTTTGAAATGTAGGTTTCCGGTTCATTATCATCCTGCGTTCCTGAAAAAAACTGTGTTTTAAAAGATTTGATCGCTTCCAATTTCTTTTCAATGAAATCCGAAATATCAACAACGAAATCAGGCTTAAAGTATTGATCCTGGATGTAATTGAAAACATAATTAGCCCTCCATACTTCCTGTTTAATTGTTCCGTCAAATGTTTCAATTTTTCTCAATCCTGATAAAAAAGCCGCATCTTCTATCAACCTGGCAGCTCGCCCATGATCCGGATGCCGGTCATCAGGAGCATTGAACAAAATAATATCCGGTTGATATTTTCTTAAAACTTTTATTATTTTCTTCTGATTCTCCGTATCATTTTGAAAAAAACCATCTGCCATATCCAGGTTTTCTCTTATTGATACACCCAATATCTTTGCAGAATGACTGGCTTCTTCATCCCTGGTTTCTGCAGTGCCTCTGGTACCCAATTCACCACGGGTCAGGTCCACCATACCCACTTTCTTTCCTTTGTTAATTTCAACCAAAATAGTACCCGCGCAACTTAATTCTGTATCGTCCGGATGTGCGCCAAAGGCTAAAAGATCTAACTTCATTTTTTGAGATGGCTTGCGAAAGAAGAATATTCGGAATAATTAAGGTGCAAAGTTACAAAAAAAAGACGTTGAAGAGTACGGTTTTATGATTTCATGCAAACCATTATCTGAAAAATTGACATTAATAACAAATTTTTGCGCAGTTCACTAGTAAACGAAGAAATAGAATGAAATCTTATTCCGCATTTAGAAAATTAAACCTGGAAATTTATGTAAAAATCAATGTGATTTGATGAGAAATGCAATCGGAAGTAGATGAATAAATAATATGGATTTATATTTTGCCATTTTCAGAATTAATAATTAGCCCGAATAACCATACATTCTCTGCACTTCTTTTACAATAGTTTCCATTTCAGCGTCTTTTCCTTTAGCATCATAAGGTTGCCTAAGATCGCTTCCAAAAACAAACGCAACGGTTTGCCAGAAACGGGCTGTAAAACCTCCCTTGAGCTCTTTTAAAATATCATAGCAATTAGTGCCACCCGTTTCGCGATTAATCAGTTTCATCAAAACCTTTCCCTGGTAAACACTTAAGTTCTTGAGTGGTTCCGTGAATTCCTTTTTTAATTCCTTTTCGCGGCTATTAATATAATTATGAATTTCAATTGGATCCTTAGTACGTGAGATGTGACTCTCTATGTCGTTAAATACCCAACTGGCCCTTTTTGCGTAGGGATAAGTAACATAAACAGCATTCCTCAATCGAGTCCATTCCGTCAGTTGTCTATTCCGTTTAAAAACATACACTCCCGCTAATATTTTTGCCTCGATAGTATCTCCATCGTAAATAACTGCTGAACAAATTATTGTATCATTTGCACCATGATAAGCAAAAACAGGCAATGCAGGAGGATCTGGATAAACCTGAGCCTTTACTTTTATGGAAAAAAATACCATAAGTAAAACCATTACAGGCGGCAGAAAATTTCTTATTTTAAATGCAGTGTTCATTGCTCTTGTAAATTTATGCTTTTAAAAGCGAAAACAAAAGCACTATTACTAAGATTTACCAAAATTTAGACAGCAGATCATTTTTCCAAAAACTGTTGAATTTAGCTCAAATTACCGGGTCAGTTATTCGCAAGCAAAAACATATAGAATAAGAAACACAAAACCAAACCGATGGCTAAATAAGCAGCGGGACGCGAAGTTTTTAGGCGACCCGTTAGTGTAACAATAAATCCCGTGGACATAATTACCAATCCAAGCCAAACCAAATTGATGTACGGGAAATAGTAAGCTTTTAAGGTAATAAAATCAGTTAACCTATCTGTTTCTTTTGAATTGATCTTGAATTTCTGGTTGGTGGTAATTCCTGAAAAATTGAGGTAAAGATTTTGAGAAATAACCGTATCATTAATAAAGTTAAGTTCCTGATTTTTAACGATTATTGCTGGATAAGCTTTATAACTTCTTCCGTCATTCCCATAAACAGTTATATCTGCCACCAAAGCCGTATCACCGGGAGAAATGTTCCACTTTTCAATGGTTGGATTTTTTTCAATCTTATTTAAAACATAGTACCCTTTAGAATAAAAAACAGAATCACCGATGGCCAGTTCATGATTTCTAAAAGTAGTGGTATCATTTGTCGTAGGAACAGAAATGGTAGAAATATAGGTGAAAATATCGTGAGTTAAATAGTGCTTGGTTCCGGGATTAGAGGTGAGATTGTTATTTTTCATCCTGTATGCATCTGGCGACAAGACAAAGTCTTCATCTACTTTACCTGTTGAACTGTCAATCTTTTGAAAATGCAGGTTATAAAATCTCCGGTCTTTTTCATTAGAAGCTGAATCATCCATATAGGTGACGGTGTACTTTCCCATTGGCGTAGGCACTGCTTTTAGCAGCGTCAGATTCTCCATTGGATTTTCCGTACTGCGACCTGTAGGATCTTTATCAAAAGGAATGAATAACCCGGTTTTACTGTTATCACTGATCACTCTCCTGTTGCCGGCAGAGATGAGCATGCCGCCGATCATTAATGCAAATCCAAAGTGAGCTATGGCTGCACCGCCAGCTTTCAACTTCCAGTTTAAAACCGTTTTCAAGTAAAATCCATTTGCTAAAACAGAAAATATGGAAGCAAACATTGCAAGGTAGACTGCGATTAAAAATCCAGGGCCTTTTTTAGTGTATTCAATAGGATAGAAAAAGGCTAAAAGAATCGTAGAAACCAATGCAATACCAAATGGCCATGAAAGCTTCCCGATTAAATACCTTTTGTCTGTATTTCTATATTTCAAATATTGCGAAGCGCCGGTCAATAATCCAACAATTACTGCAACCAACACCAGCACTTTATTATAAGCAAATTCGCGGTCCTGTGGATCGGCATAATTGGTACCAAATATTTTATTGTAAACCGGAAGAGAAGTAATCGAGATAATAAATAACGCGGAAAGAAAGAGTATCAATGCACCGATAAACATCCAAAATTCTCGGGAACTGATATCCTCTTCTTTTTGAATTGACGGAATACTTTTATAATTCTTGAAAAACATAAATAAGACCGGTACCGAAATTATTACAACGTAAATTCCAATAAGGATGTTCATGGCGGTACCGGCTTCTGTAAAAGCGTGTACAGAAGTATCTCCTAAAATGCCTGTCCTGGTTAAAAAAGTAGAATAGAGTACAAATAAATAAGTAAGAATGATAAAAAAATACGAAGCACGTAATGCATTTTTTGTAGAATTAAAGATCGCCATACAATGCAGACCAGCCACTAAGATCAGCCAGGGAACAAAAGCCGCATTTTCTACAGGATCCCATGCCCAATATCCACCAAATGAAAGTGATTCATATGCCCATTTCCCGCCCATCATAATACCAGTACCTAAAACACAGGCACTGAATAAAGCCCATGGCAGTGTAACTTTTACCCATCCACCCCAGTCTTTTGTCAATAATGAAGAATAAGCAAAAGCAATAGGAACAATCGTGCTCGCAAAACCCAAAAATAAAATGGGCGGGTGAATTACCATCCAGTAATTCCTTAATAAAGGATTTAACCCAATTCCGTCTTTGATATAGGAAAGATAATCTGGCTGGCTAAAGATCGGTCCTTCCAGTTCGTTGCGCGTAAGTGTGAAAGGGCTGCTACCAATCCTAACATTAAAAATATACAAGCCAAGCAACATTATCACCAAAAAAATCTGTGCCGCATTTATGATAGTCATTACTGGCGCCTCTCTTTTTTTCGCTGTAAATATTACAACAATACCGAGCGCGCAATGCCACAATGCCCAAAGAAGAAAGCTACCTTCCTGCCCTTCCCAAATGCAGGCCAATAAGTACTTTGATTCTAATTCTTTAGAAGCATGCTTGTACGCATACAAATATTCAAAATAGTGTTGTGAGCAAATATAAAAGATAGAGCCGAAGACGACGAGCAACGAAAACGCTTCAAGGAAAAAGGCACCACGTGCAAAGTTTATCCATGATTTTTTTTGATCAGGGATCTCTACTTTAGAAGCAGTGAAATAAGAGATCGTAGAAACAATCGAAGCTACAAATGCAAGTAATACAAAAAAATGGCCAACCTGCCCAGGCAATAAGTGTTCATTCTCAAATGTCATGATACATTTTAATGTTGCGTAACCGTTTTTTCCAATTGTGATTTATCATCTTTGTATTTAGAAGGACATTTGAGCAGTATATCATTACATTCAAAAACATTCCCTTCCATTTTTCCTTTCAAAACTACACGGTCACTTTGTTCCAATTCCGGTGGTTTGGTATTTCTGTAAATAACCTGTGTAGTGTTGCCAAGACTATCCACCGCATAAAAGGAAAGATAATTAGGATCTTTTAATGCGTCGTATTGAATAGGTTTCGATTTATCCAATTTTGCAATCAAGTGAACGTACTGTCCTTGTTTTTGTTTGGCAGAGCCGATAGTGTCATACGTAGAAAAATCTACAGAATACATTAGCAATGCACCGATGGCCGCCGCAATAACAACCAGGACAATAATACTTGAAGTTTTCATTTAACTGAAGTTTGGACGTGCAAATTTAATGAAAAATGAGATGCTGATCCATTGAATTTTCAATGATTGTCATCATAAAAACGTTTTTTCTAAAAAAATTGAATTCATTATAAACTCTTTATTAGATATGTACTTCACTATTGAGAATAATTTAAGAAAAGGATATATAAGAGAAGGTATAATTTCAATTATCAATCCATGTTGCAGTGTTTATGATCATTTGGTTTACAAAACAAAGACACTTTGAATATAATAAATATGATCAAAGGACTTCGCGAGCCTACTTTTTCATTGTTAGAAAATCAACACCATTCTTTTTAAAAAAGGCCATGGTTTCAATTTAGATTGTAGTAAACCAATAAATAATGAAGATTTTCATTTTGCCAATTCCTAAACTCGCGCTTTCCAAATTACTTCAGGAGCGTTGTTTTCTAAGGAAGTATATCTCGCCAGGGTAAATAAATAATCGCTTAACCTGTTAAGGTATTTGATGACCAAATCATCTTTGGTTTCCTTCTCATTCAGTTTTACGCAACATCTTTCGGCCCTTCGACATACACAGC
>JBDTJV010000438.1:0-2765 GCA_039935675.1 Ginsengibacter sp.
GCGCAGTAGGAGCGTGGAGTACGAGTAAGGATGAAAAATTAACTGAACGAATGAAATTATTTGGCGAAAAAACCGGGATCGCATTTCAAATAAAAGATGACCTGTTTGATTATGGAAATGAAGATATTGGCAAGCCAACGGGGAATGATTTAAAAGAAAAGAAATTGACATTACCACTAATTTACACACTTAATAATGTGACACCAGCCGAAAGAAGAAATATTATTTACATTATTAAAAATGAAAATAGGGACAAGGAGAAAATCAAATTTGTATTGCAAAAAGTGATCGAAGCAGGCGGTATTAATTATGCAACCACTAAGATGATCCAATACCGGGATGAAGCGCTTGCTATTTTATCTGAATATCCTGAAAGTGATATTAGAAAAGGATTGGAAGAATTGGTGCTTTATACGACGGATCGTAAATATTAATTATTATTCAATGAATTATTATCCTGATTCGATAAAGTGCTAATGGGAATATGCCCGGACAGTAAATGGACAAATAAATGGTTTTCTTATTTTCCTTTTTACCTTCTATTGATTAAATTGCTAATTAAACTTCTGCCATGCAAAAAAGATGGAAAATTGTGGAACCGGAGCCGGGTAAAATTGCAGAATTAAAGAAATCTTTATCGATAAGCTCTGTGCTTTGCAATATTCTTATCCAACGCGGCATAGATACATTCGAAAAGGCAAAAAATTATTTCCGGCCACAGCTGTCACAATTACACGATCCTTTTCTGATGAAGGATATGGAAAAGGCGGTGGAAAGGATTCTATTCGCAATCAATGATCACCAAAAGATTCTTGTATTCGGCGATTATGATGTTGATGGTACTACATCTGTTGCGTTGATGTATCGTTTTCTCAAAAAAATCTATTGTGAAGAAAACATTGCTTTTTATATACCACACCGTTACCGGGAAGGATACGGCATCAGCAAACAGGGAATAGATTTCGCAAAAGAAAATGGATTTGAACTTATTATTTCCCTTGACTGCGGAATTAAATCGGTAGATCTTATTGGTTATGCTTCCTTGTTAAACCTTGATTTTATTGTCTGCGATCATCATTTGCCAGACGAGCAGCTTCCGAAGGCAATTGCTATTTTAAATCCAAAACAAAGAGATTGCAATTATCCTTTTAAAGAATTATGTGGATGTGGAGTTGGATTTAAACTGGTGATGGCTCTAAGTCAACGGTTAGGGTTACACGAAAATGAATATTTGTGTTATCTCGACCTTGTAGTTACCGCTATCGGCGCAGATATTGTTCCGATTACAGGTGAAAACAGAATTTTGGCGTTTTATGGATTACAAAGATTAAATACTTCACCTTGTGCCGGTATGAAAGCGCTGATACAATTAAGCAAAGTAGAAACTGTGTTTTCTATCAACAATGTAGTATTTATAATTGCGCCCAGGGTGAATGCCGCTGGTCGGATGGACGATGCTTCCAAAGCTGTGAAGTTGTTTATTGAAGATGATCCTGAGCAGGCAATGAAATACGCAGAAATGCTTCATACAGATAATACAACCCGCAAAGATGCAGACACCACCATAACTGAAGAAGCTTTGGCAATGATAGAAAACAACCCGGAAATGAAGGCGAGAAATACAACCGTGGTTTTTCAATCTCACTGGCACAAAGGCGTAGTGGGAATAGTCGCAAGCCGTTTGATAGAAACCTATTACCGCCCAACTGTTGTTCTTACTCTCGGTGAAAAAATAGTTGGCGGAAGTGCACGAAGTGTTCCCGGGTTTAATCTATATGAAGCGATCCACGCCTGCAGGGAATACCTGATTGGCTATGGTGGCCATTTTGCGGCCGCTGGTATGTCGATGGATCCTGAAAAAGTAGAGGCATTCAGCAAAAAATTTGAAGAAGTGGTTACATCGAGTATCGACCCCTCTCTGCTTACACCGGTATTAATAATAAATGCTGAAATTGATTTTAAAAAGGTGACTCAGGGTCTTTATAATATCGTAGAACAAATGCAACCATACGGGCCGGAAAATATGCGACCTGTTTTTATTTCCAAAAATGTCCGAAATACCACCTGGTCGAAAATTGTGAAAGACAATCACATCCGCTTTGTGGTCAAACAGGAAAATATTACATTAACCGGAATTGGTTTTAATTTGGCAGAAAAATTTCCACTTCTTGAAATGAATAAACCACTGGATATAGTTTTCACCTTGGATGAAAATGAATGGAATGGGAATAAAAGTATTCAACTTAAAGTAATTGATTTCAGGCTATCCGAAACTGTTGCTCTTAATCCAGAAATATGAAGGCCATTCGTTATTTTAAATTGTTTTATTTTATTGCTGATCATTGGAATACTAAACTTGCCCTTTTTACCGTACATCATGAAATAAAAGGAGAACGCAAATATCTTATAGATAGCAGTGAAATCGATGATCTTCATACCCAACAAATCCAAAGCCCTAATTTAAAACATGCATCTATTTACCAGCCGACCAATTATTATTTAATAGAAAAAGCATTTGATTATTTACGAAGTGAAAATGAAAACGATAATATTTTGGATTTCGGATGTGGCAAAGGAAGAGTGATGATCGTGGCAGCTCATTATGGATTTAAAAATATAACAGGCGTTGATTTTGTCCAATCCTTTTGCCAGGAAGCTGCCTGGAATATCGAAAAAGTGCAGCCACAATTTCCGGCTACAAAATTCGAAGTTTATTGTGAGGATGCCACCCAATACAAAATAGGAAATGATCAGACAGTTTTCTT
>JBDTJV010000439.1:0-5601 GCA_039935675.1 Ginsengibacter sp.
CTTCTATCACACACATGCATTTTGATATTGACCTTTCTCATATTCTTCACACGCAGTTTGGAGGCCGAAAAAGAATATTACTATTTCGTCACGAGGAGCAGCATAAATTATACAGGAAACCTTTTGAAGTATTGAGCCTTGCTGATTTTTCGAATTATGGAAAAAACGAAGGCCTTCCGGATTATGAAAAATTTCCTGCTTTAAGGCACGCAGTGGGTTACGACCTGGTTTTAAATCCGGGAGAAACATTATTTATGCCGGCAGGATACTGGCACCATATGGAATATATTGACAGTGGATTTGCTATGAGTTTACGTGCCATGCAAAGTTCTCTCTCCGGAAAACTAAAAGGAGTGTGGAATCTTTTTGGAATGAGAAGTATTGATACTATGCTGAAGAAAACGGCCCCCAAATGGTGGTACGGCTACAAAATAAAAGAGATAAATAAACTGGCTGACAGGGAATTGAAAAAGTTTTCAAATTGAATTTAAAAGATTTTTTGTGTGAATCAATAAATAAATATTAATTTAGCAGCCCGTCCTCCTTTTCCTTTTCCTATCATTAAAAGACCTGCACAAACCAATAGCCATTTAATTTTTTGGTTTTTAATTTATTTATATACTACCTTTTTTTATCGAACTGGCAGGGAAATAAACTTTTTCTTGTGGTTTCAGAGGTAAGCAAGGCCGGTGATTTTTATCACTGGCCATTTTTTTACCATCTCTTAATCTTTGGTATTTTTATTGATGGTAAGATTATCTCTACTTTTCAGCGCTAACTTTTTAGAAAAATATTTATTATTTTAAATTAATCATTATGACTAGAATAGCAACACCTGTTGCGCCGGTTTCGAGCAACAGCGCAAGCAATACAAATCAACCTGCAAATACCTCAGAAACTTCCGGAGAATATTCATTTTCACATATAAAAGAAGAGGCGATTAGCTATGAATCAGAGGGAAAGAAGTACGAAGGATATGTATCTTATAAAGAAGACCAAAAAGGAAAGAGACCCGGAATTCTGGTGGTGCATGAATGGTGGGGATTAAACGATTATAGCCGTCGTCGTGCAAAGCAACTGGCAGAACTTGGATATATTGCCATGGCGGTTGATATGTATGGAAATGGCCAGGAAGCCGAAGATCCTGGAACTGCGCAGGCATTAGCAACTCCTTTTTATAAAGATCCTTCATTGGCGAAAAAAAGGTTGGATGCAGCTATGGATATTTTAAAAAAATACCCTCAAACGGATACTTCAAAACTGGCGGTAATCGGATATTGCTTTGGGGGATATGTGGCATTAAATGCTGCAAAATTAGGTGCTGATTTGCAAGGAGTAGTAAGTTTTCATGGAGGATTAACGGGGGCAAAACCAGACAAAAATCTGCTGAAAGCAAAAATCCTGGTTTGTCATGGTGAAGACGATCAATTTGAAAATCCACATGTAGCCGAATTTAAAAAGGACATGGATTCTATCGGTGCTGATTATACGTTTAAAGTTTATCAAAATGCTACACACGCGTTTTCTAATCCAAATGCAACTGCAAAAGGTGAAAAATATAATATGCCGATCAAATACAATGCTGCAGCCGATTCTGCTTCGTGGAATGATATGAAGGAATTCTTTAAAAAATTGTTTTAAGGAGTTTGGGATTTAGGAAATTTAAATATTTACTAAGCTGATAGATTCTTTGTATTTAATGAATTAGAAAATAGTATCAAATATTTTCTCCTAAATAAGTATCCTCAATATTTGTTGATTTACTGGAATACAACTTTAAGTGTGGTATTGTGAAATCGGAGACACTCTCATCTATTGTTTTACTATTCGAGCGAAGTTTCAAACACTTTTCCAATTTTTTTCTCATTCTTAATACCTATTTTTAAGCATTAAATTATATCACTATGCTTAAACTAAAATTGCTTATTCCTTGTGTAATACTTTTAATTGCGGCCTCATGCAACAGTAACAGTAGCCCAACCAACATTTCAACTTCAGTTGATACAACGTCCATAGATACTACTGCTGCGACATATGATACTTCTTTCAAAGTAGAAGCGCAATCATTTGCTGATATACAGGTCCTTCGGTACCAGGCGCCTGGCTTTAGCCAGTTATCGCTTCAGCAAAAACAACTTGCCTACTATTTGTATGAAGCAGCTCTTGCTGGCCGTGATATTTTTTACGACCAAAAAAGCCAATATGGAATTATGCTCCGGAAAACGCTGGAAGCGATGTATGGATCGTATACAGGTGATAAAACATCCGGAGACTGGAAAAAATTCGAAACTTATTGCGGCAGATTTTGGTTCAGCAATGGCAATCATCATCATTACAGCAATGATAAATTTATTCCCGAATGCACTTTTCACTACTTTTCGTCTGTTGCTAAAAAAAGTGATTCCACTTTATTTCCAAAAGAACCTGGAGAAAGTATGGATGCGTTTTTGTCGAGAATAAAACCGATCATTTATGATCTTAAAATAGAACCCAAATTAGTGAACCTGACTGCTAACAAAGATAATGTCACCACCTCTTCTGTGAATTTCTATGAAAATGTGAATCAAAAGGAAGTTGACAACTTTTATTCAAAATTTGATTCAATTGGAAATCAACCTCAATGGGGATTGAATAGCAAACTCGTAAAAGACAGCGCTGGTAAAATAGTTGAAAAAGTCTGGAAGGAAGGTGGTATGTATTCTCCGGCGATCGTAAAAATAATCGGGTGGCTGGAAAAAGCCATTAGTGTAGCAGAAAATACGGATCAAAAAACTGCCTTACAATTACTGGTTCAGTTTTATAAAACCGGCGATCTTCATACCTGGGATGATTATAACATCGCCTGGGTAAATGATGTGAACAGCCGGTTGGATGCAGTTAATGGTTTTATAGAAGTATATTTTGATCCTTTGGGCAGAAAGGGAAGTTGGGAAAGTGTCGTTTCTATCAAAGATATGGAGGCGACCAAAGCGATCAATGCTATAGCTTCACAGGCTCAATGGTTTGAGGATCACTCACCTATTTTACCTGAAGACAAAAAGAAAAACGTAAAAGGAATTATTGCAAAAGCAATTACGGTGATCGTTGAGGGTGGCAGCGCAACGCCGGCCACGCCCATTGGCATCAATCTTCCAAATAATGAGTGGATAAGAAAAGAGCACGGTTCCAAATCAGTTGCTTTGACAAATATTGTTCATTCCTATAATGTAGCCAGCGCGAAAAACGGAATGCTTGACGAGTTTGCAATAGACGATTCTGTAAAAGAGCGTATCCGGAAATGGGGAAGTCTTGGCGAAGATCTGCATACCGATATGCATGAAGCGATCGGGCATGCTTCAGGTCAGCTAAATCCTGGTGTTCAAACAACAGATAAAACTTTGAAAACTTACGCTTCTGCTTTGGAAGAAGCCCGGGCCGACCTTGTGGGTCTGTATTATATAATGGATCCAAAACTGGTTGAAATAGGGGTAATGCCTTCGCTGGAAGTAGGTAAAGCAGAATATGATTCTTATATGATGAATGGATTAATGACACAGCTCGTGCGCCTGAAACCTGGTGCTGACCTTGAAGAGGCTCACATGAGGAACCGACAGTTAAATGCCATGTGGGCTTATGAAAAGGGCAAAAAAGATAAAGTAGTTGAGTTGATAAAAAAGAACGGCAAAACTTACGTGAAGATCAATGACTATAATAAACTGCGTGATCTTTTTGGGCAATTGCTTCGTGAAATTCAACGAATCAAATCACAAGGTGATTACAATGCAGGCAAAAATCTGATTGAAACTTATGGTGTAAAAGTCAATCCTGCATTGCATAAAGAAGTTTTGGCTCGGTATGCGAAGTTGAATATAAAACCCTATAAAGGTTTTATTCAACCTGAATTGGTTCCGGTAATGAATGGCGATAAGATCACTGATGTAAAAATTGAATATCCGACCAACTTTTTTGACCAGATGATGGATTACGGTAAAAAATATTCTTTCTTACCAATAAAAAATTAGAGAAGTTTTTCTAATTGCCAACTGATAAAGCTTATTTGCTGGCGATTTTATTATATTATATACAGTAAACAAGCTTTTAGCCTTATTTTTCATTTTGAGAAAAATGTAGAAACAATTCAACGGGGAAAGATTTGAGTGATATTTACCAACTTAGATTTTGATCAGAATATAACTTTAACGAAAAGAATTTTGATTGGTTTTTGTGCCCTTATAAGCTATCCCGATACTCCTTTATTTATAATTCGAAAAATGGAATAGTTTTTTCTTTTCAATAAATATTATTTCACTTTTAAAATTTTAAATGATGAGAGATTACGACTGGAATCCATATAAAGATGAGTGGCACCATTCTGATGAATACAAAAATGCTGATTGGAACTATGATCCCCGGGATGAAAATTATTATCTTGGCAAAATCAATGCTCCTCAAAATACGGATTTGTCTAAAAGATATTATTCAGACGGGCATTCAGACAGGTATTACCACAATGATGAACTTAATCAAAATAATCCCGCACCTGAAAACAGCCAACCAAAACATCCCTATGTCAACAATGATTTTTTGGGCAAGAGAAAACGAAATTACAGTTTCGAAGGACCGCATCGCGGAAAGGGCCCAAAAAATTACATAAGATCTATAGAAAGAATTAAGGATGATGCGTCTGACAGGTTGATGCAAGATACTTTGGTTGATGCTTCTGATATTGAGATGGAAGTAATTGGAACTGACCTGATCTTGTCAGGTACTGTAAAAAGCCTTTTTGAAAAACATCGCGCGGAAGCTTTGGTAGCAAATGTTTCAGGAGTTAAAGAAGTGGAAAACAAATTGAGGATAAAAAGCAAATGATTTTCGGGTTTGAAGAATTTCGTCAGTAATTTGTTGTAGCTTCTTCCAATTGCTTTTCCATTTTCATAAGTGATTCCATAAGATCATTGCTCAATATTTCTGAAGTGTCTTCTTTCAATTGTGTGGCATACCAGATCAGCACCATAGAGATATAATCCTGCATATCTTTTCCCGCAAACTGGGTCTTGAATTCAAGGATCTTTTCATTGATGGTTTTTAAAACTTTTCTTACCGTTTCCTCATCTTTTGATAATATTTTAATCCGGTAAGTTCTATCTCCAATGAGAATATTTAAGGGGATGAGGTCGTCTTTTTGCATGGTTATTTATTTAATGTCGCTATGCATTTATCAATGGAACGAATATAAAGATTGATAGTTTTTTCAAAATCTGCTTTTTCTTTTCCTTCAAGCTGCACTGCTGATGTTTTTAGAATATTTACCTGTTGCTGTAATTGCTCGTTTTTTTCTGCAAGCATTTTTTTGTCCGCCTGGTAGGCCTGGTTTTCTTTCTCCAGCAGGTTATTTTCTTTCAGCAGTACTGCATGCTTTTTCAATAGCAACTGCAATTTTTCATGGATGTTTTTTATATGTAGCTCAATGTTTTCAGGCATTTCGTCTTATTGATATTTCCAGTTTACTTTCAAGGCTTGAAATGATTTTACTCATCATTGTTTCAATTTCCTCATCAGTCAATGTTTTTTCTTCATCTAAAAAAGTGAAATTAATAGCCAGGGATTTTTTATTTTCTCCTA
>JBDTJV010000440.1:0-7530 GCA_039935675.1 Ginsengibacter sp.
TTGAAGAGAATTCTTCCTGAGTCCAACCACGCAATTTCCTAAGGTATTTTAAATTTTGACACGCTTTTGACATGGTAACTAATTTATTTAGGACAAACGTACTAAATAATTTAGTTATACCAAAAAATATTATTTTATCCAAATATGGGGTAAGCAGAAAAAGGAAAGAGATATGGTGAAGTTGGAAAAAATAATTTGCCTAAATCCATTTAGCAACTACATTCAGCAATTCTTTCATCTGGAAAGGCTTTTCAATAAAATCATCGGCGCCTGCTTCTTTTGCCATCCGTCCTATGTCAGGCGTAGCAGATACAATTATTACGGGAATATTTTTTGTATTATCATCACTTTTTAAATACCGACAAACTTTTAAACCATCTTGTCCACTAAGTTGCTTGTCGAGTAAAAAAAGATCCGGACGTCTATATTTGTGATCGAATATTGAAAACGCATCTCCCTGCACATCTACATCATAGCCAGCCCTCTCAAAAATCAACTTGAATATATCTTGTACTCCTTCGTCATCGTCAGTAACAAGAATCTTTTTTTTCATATATTTTCATTTGGTAAGCCAATATCTTTCCATCTTATACAAACTATATACCGGGGAATGGTAATAATCAACTTTATTTCCAGAGGAGGTTTGATCAGATTGCGCTAAACATTTGTCATTATATTGAAAAAAGCTATTTTAACAGAAAAAATATCCGTAACCCGGAAAATTGTTTCAAAAACTCTCAAGTTATAAGGAGTAGGCAATTGATAAGATATAATTATATGGATCGAACATTAATTGCAATAGGTTTGATTTTCATTATAAATGAACAGTTTGTTAAAACCAGTAGATCAGCTGGTTTGGGGCACTTTCTACCCAAACTCTCCCATGTTGAGTGGTTTCATAGTTAATAAGCCATTCATAAATGGAGGCCTATCAAGATAAGAAATGTGACAATAATAATTGGTAATAGAATAAAAACTTTCCAAAGTTGAACATAAGCGTTACGTTACCTGGTAAAAAATATAAGGCTATTTTTTACTTAACTATCGGGTATCCTAATCAATATTGACTCAAAAAATAAAAAAAATGACTTCATTGGTTACTTTTTTGCATAGAATACCAAAATTGTTTTTAACCAATGAAGAAAAAAGTGACCATGAAAAAACTATGGGAAATATTAAAAAATTCAGTTAAAGGATTTTCAAATGATAACGTAACCACACTGAGCAGTTCGCTCGCCTATTACATGGTTTTTTCATTGGCCCCATTGTTTATTATAATTATTTCTCTAAGTAGTATTTTTTTAGGACAAGATGCCGCTGAAGGTAAAGTTCGTGATACCCTGGCAGGTTTTGTCGGTTCAGATACTGCAACGCAATTACAGGAGATTATTCAGCATGCTTCTCTTTCAGGTAAAAGTCATATCGCGGCCATCATCGGTGTGATTACCCTAATAATTGGAGCTACCACTGTTTTTGCCCAGATACAAACTTCCATCAACCTGATTTGGGGATTGAAGCCAAAACCAAAAAGAAGTTGGCTGAAATTTTTGCAAAATCGATTTTTATCCTTTTCCATCATAATTGCTCTCGGATTTTTGCTGCTGGTTTCGCTAGGTGTTTCTTCACTCATCGATGCATTTAGTAATTCTTTGAAAGTTCACTTCCCTCATGTAACAGTTGTTATTTTCTATATCGTAAATCTTGTTATAACTCTCATAGTAACCTCTTTGATTTTTGGTGCCATATTTAAAGTGTTGCCAGATGCTAAAATAAAATGGAAAGATGTTGCGGTAGGTGCAATAGCAACAGCGGTATTATTTATGCTGGCAAAATTTGGAATTTCATATTATATCAGGCAAAGCCAGGTGGGCAGTACTTATGGAGCGGCCGGCTCCCTGGTTATTTTATTATTATGGGTTTATTTCTCCGCTATGATACTTTATTTTGGTGCAGAATTTACAAAAGCCTATGCGATGGAATATGGTTCAGATATTTATCCGGATAATTATGCCGTAACTACAAAAATCATTGAGGTGGAAACTGGAAATAGAGCGATCCAGGACAAAAAAAATGTAGATATAGAAACAAAGGATAATGATAAAATTAAAAATTAGGATTCCTTCTGAAATTCTTGATTAATTAATCAGGAGATACAGTAAACTGATAATTATCCGGTATTCTTATTTTGCAAAATTATTTTGGATCAGGCTTTTACAGTAAAATAAAAAGTACTTCCTTTTCCTTTTTCTGATTCGATCCAAATTTCTCCACCCATTGCTTCGACTATTTTTTTCACAATGGGAAGTCCAAGACCTGTTCCTGAATATTTTTCATCATCATGCAGGCGTTGAAAAAGTACAAATATGCGGTCAAAATGGCCCGAATCTATGCCAATCCCATTATCCTTTATTGCAAAATGCCAGTGAGCATTTTTCCTGAAAGCAGAAATATTTATTACAGGTTTTCCTCCTCTCTTTTGGTATTTTAAACCATTACTCACCAGGTTTTGCAATACCTGTTGCAGAGGACTTTTATAAGTTACAATTTTTGGTAAATTATCGCTTACAATCATTGCGCCCGAATCTTCAATTTTCTTTTTATAAATAGTTTGAACATTCCTCAAAAGTTCATTCGTATCTACTTCTTCCATGCTATCATTAAACCTTCCCACTCTTGAAAATTCAAGTAGATTCAGGATCATCTGTCGCATTCTTTTGGCGCCGTCTACTGCATAATTAATATACTCCTTTCCCTGGTCGTCAAGGATGTCCACATACTTTTTTTCCAACAGTGATAAAAAACCACTTACCATTCGCAAGGGCTCCTGTAAATCATGAGAAGCGACATAGGCAAACTGCTCTAATTCAGCATTGGAAGCCACCAGATCACTAGCTGTTTTCTTAAGACTGGCATTTAGCTCGCTCAATTGGAATTGTGAAATTTTTCTTTCGGAAACGTCCTTAAAATACACCGACAAGCCACTTTCAGAAGGATAGCAACTGATTTCAAACCATTTATTCAATGGGTTATAATAATCTTCAAAAACAATTTTCTTATTGGTACGAATGGCTTCGTAATATTTTTCATTGGAAGTAGATCCAATACTTTCAGGAAAAATATCCCACAGTTTTTTTCCGATAATTTCTTCACGCGAAACGTGGAGCATTGTTTCAGCATGAGTATTCCAATACGTAACTATCCAATTTTTGTCTATAGTAAAAAACGCATCTCCAATACTTTCAAGAATGGTATTTTTTTCTTCGTAAAGACTCCTTATTTCCAGTTCAGCTTTTTTAGAAGCATCAATATCCTGGAAGCTTCCATATATTTTTACACATTTACCGTCTACAAATTCTGATTCGCCGATAGTGCGTATCCATTTTAGATTTCCTTTGTGAGTATACAATTGAAGATCTTCTTTCCAGCTTTTTCCGGATTGCGAGGATTCGGCAACTCTTTTTGTGATAGTGTCGCGGCTAAAGCCTTCTTTAAAATGCCCAATTCCATCCTCGAGAGAAGGTTGATAATCCGGATCTGTTTCGCGGATCTCTTTGGTTATGTCTGACCAATATACTTTTGAATTTTCTACATCGATTTCCCAACTTCCCATTCTTGCAAGCCTATTGGCTTTATCTAATAATTGTTGAAGAATTTTCGTTTCAGAAATATCGCGCATCGCACCTACCATCCTGACAGCTTTTCCATCCTTATCCCGAATAATGACCGCCCTGTCGTAAACGTAAGCAAACTTTTTATCAAATCGTCGATAACGATATTCGGCATTCCAGCTATTTTCTTTTCCATCCATTGCTTTGACCAGGCTATTATCAACAACTTCCCGATCATCCGGATGAATATTCTCCAACCAAAAATTAGCCATAAATGGAATAGCTTTCAAATCGTAACCAAAAGCAGTTGAAAACCCTTCGCCCCAATAGATTTTATTAGAACCAAAATGCCAATCCCATATTGCATCCAGGGTAGCTTTGCCTACATATTCGTATCGCTGGTTACTTTCTTCAAGTGATAATTTAAGCAATTTCTCTTCCGTTATATCCTGGACAGTTCCTTCGAAAGATACTGGTCTTTCATTTTTGTTTTTTACTAATTTTCCCATTTCATGGATCCATTTTTCAGTTCCATCGGGTCTTACAATGCGAAATTCAAAATCCATTTCTTTTTCTCCATTTAAAGCAAGGAACCTTGCATTTTGGAAATGTGCAAGATCTTCGGGATGTATTGATTGAAAAAAAGCGGGGTAATCGAGAATAAAAGTTTCTTTATTAACCCCCCAAATTTTATATACTTCATCCGACCAAAACAAACTTTCTTTAAGCATATCATATTTCCAATAACCAATTTTAGCAATTTCCTGTGCTGCCAAAAGCTTCTTTTCATTACTTCGCAGGTGGCGGATTGCATTTTCTCTATCTGTAACGTCCACACACACCACCATTATGGCCTCTTTTCCACGGAAGGAAAAATTATTTCCATTCACTTCCATGATCATTTTCGTACCGTCTTTTGCTAAATGAGTAAACATGCCGAAGTGAATAAAGCCATTTTCTACTTTCCTGTTTTCATGTGCTGTCAACATTACTTCAACCTCATCTTCAGGACGAAAATCGGGAAGATGGAAATTCATAAATTCTGCACGTGTATATTGGTATTTCTTAAGTACCATCTCATTAACATCCAATATCTGCAATGTTTCCAAATCGTAAATAAATTTGGGTAATGGGCTGTATTGAAAAATTGTCCAGTATTGCTTTTCGGAATAGTGCAATCCATCATGATCAACAATAGAATTTACGTCTTTTGTAGAATATAATCCGGAAAAAAGTATAAATTCAATTTCATTTTTTTCCGATAAAACCGGGATAATATCTGCATTAAATGCTTTTTCTTCTGTGAAAAAAGAACCATCCTTTAAACTTATTTTACATGGTTCCTTTGTAGTTACTACTTTTTTAAACGCACACTTTATCAACGAAAGATTCTTCGGATTTGCATTTTCATTTTTGAATAAAATATCAAAAAAACTCTTTTGGCAAATATCTTCCTTTCTCAAACAGAAGCATTTCAAAAATGCATCGTTTGCCTCAGCTATAGTAAATATTTGTTCATCAGGAAAAAGTATAATAGAAGGAGTCGTGGAAAATTTAAATATTTTAAAAAGGTTTTCTTGCGAAATCATTTCAGTATAAAAGGGGGTTATTGCAAATCTACTTCTAAAGCGAAAAAATCAGCAATAAATTGTGTAAAAATGTGCTTTAAGAAAAAATATCAAGAATTACACGCAGAAACATTTGTATACAGCCAATTAAGAATCCGATTTATTTGTTGCTTTACTACGTACTAAATGGATCTCTTTTTGAATAAAGCAGCAAAAAGGGTATCGGCCTGTATTTTATAGCCTTCCAGGTAGCCGGTTTTTATTAATTGAAGATTTAAATTTTTCTCTATATAACAGACATTTTCTTCATTTTCCTTTTTAAAAACCGAACAGGTTATATAAAGAAGATAACCGTTTTCGCTTAAATATTTCCCTGCATTTTTTACAATTTGCTTTTGCAATTGTGCATATTCATTGATCTTATTCTCCGAAAAGAAAAGTAATTGTTCAGGAGTTCTGCTCCATGTACCTGAACCAGAACAAGGCACATCGGCTATAATAAAATCCTGTAGACTTATAACTTCTTCAGTAAGAGGAAATACAGAAAGATCAGCGACAAAAGAATGATATTTATTTATTCCGGCTTTACTAAAACGCAATTTTAAATTATCTAAAATTCGTTTTCGTTTATCGGTTACCGTTAGTGAGATGTTTTGCAGGTTATCAAAAGCCAGAATAGATTTGCCACCGCTTGCCGCACAACAATCCCAAACTTTTAACGTATGATTTTCTGAATTGAAACCAGGTAAAAAAAATTGTGCCACCCTCTGAGAATTGTAATCCTGGATAACCGCTTCTTTATCGATTTTTAAAACGTCAGTGATCTTTTCATTTTGATTAAAAGCAATGCAATTCTCATTAATAGTTTCGAAAAAAATATTGGCGGATTTTAAATCTTTTAAAACATTCAAAGCTTTTCCAGGCCTTATTCTAACAAATAACCTTGGCTGAATTAAAAAAGATCTGTTAAACTTAAAGAAATCAATTTCTCCGCTCAGTTCTTCCCTGGGTGGAAACAATTTTTCTATAGAAAAAACAGGAGAAATTTTTTCGATCTTTTCCGAAATAGAAAGTGAAATCCACTGGAGCCATTCCGCATGATATTCTTTCAAAACAAAGGAAGAATCTTTACCGATAAGAAATGAAGCGATTAGAATTTTTTCGTGAATATCCAGGTTACTACTAACTGCCTTGCCTATTCGAAAATAATCATAACAGAGAGAGGAGATTCTTTTGCGATCTCTTGAACCATGCTTCTTATTTTCAGAAAAGTATTTTTTTAAATAAAGATGGAAGGGCTCAGATCCATGGTATTTTTCAAGGATAGAAACCGCATAATTCAAATACCGTTGAAAATGATCTTGTTTCTGAGTCGAGATAGTTTCACCGTTATTCATTGCAAGTTTTAATCATAAAAATCTAGAGCTGCAAAAGTGCTTTTACCGGATCTTTCCCAAATAAAAGTTGGTCAGGATTTTCAAGCATTTGTTTTACCCTAACCAGGAAGCTTACGGATTCGCGCCCGTCAATGATCCGATGATCATAACTTAAAGCCACATACATCATTGGCCGGATCACAACTTGTCCTTTTTCAGCTATAGGCCTTTCGATAATATTATGCATTCCTAAAATAGCGCTTTGAGGAATATTTATAATCGGTGTGCTCATCATTGAACCAAAAATTCCACCGTTAGTAATCGTAAAAGTTCCACCGGTCATTTCTTCAATCGTAAGTTTGCTTTCGCGCGCTTTTCCGGCAAGTAAAGCCACTTCTTTTTCAATCTCCGCCATGCTGAGGCTCTCTGCATTGCGGATCACAGGAACAACCAATCCTTTTGGGGAAGAAACAGCAATGGAGATATCGCAATATTCGTGATAAATGATCTGGTCTCCATCAAGTTGTGCATTTACAGTAGGCCATTCCTGCAAAGCAAAACAGCAGGCTTTGGTAAAGAAACTCATGAATCCAAGATTAATATCATGCGTTTTTTTAAATGCTTCTTTATATTTCGCACGCAAATCCATTACCGCGCTCATATTCACTTCATTGAAAGTGGTAAGCATGGCTGTACTGTTTTTAGCCTCTACTAATCTCCGGCTGATGGTTTTACGGAGATTACTCATTTTTTGGGGCTTCTCCTCCCTGCTAAAAAGTTCTTTATCAATGGCGCGACCGGGATTAGAAAGAGCGCCCATTACATCATTTTTGGTTATTTTTCCATGAAAACCTGATGGAGTAATTTTAGAAACATCTACTTTGTTATTGGCTAAAATTGCTGCTGCTACTGGAGTTGTTTTTATGTCTTCTCTTTTTTTAGGTTGATTTTCTTGCGGGGTAATGGTGGCTGCAGAAT
>JBDTJV010000441.1:0-2782 GCA_039935675.1 Ginsengibacter sp.
ATTAATCAATATAGCAGCTACCACAATGCCAGGCACCAAACTTGCTAAGGTAGCTGTAAAAATAATAAAGAACAGCCCCCGCTGGAGCCCGGCTTCGCAATATGGGCGTAAAGTAAACGCTCATCGCAGGCAGGATTTTACAATAACGGCACCAAAATAACAGTGCGTCTATTCGAAAACAGCCTTTGTACAACAATGATTTATACAGACGCTGGTGTTCCTAAAACATCCCGCCAATCTTTAGGAAGCCCTCTCACCGACGTTATCTGGTGTTCCCCGAAAGGAGAAGCTGGGCAAGTTTTTCGGATGGATTTGCAGTTCAGCAGTCACTAATGAGAATCCATCCCTTTGGCACAACCAGCAAAGAGTTGCAAACAAATACAAGGCAATTCAATTTTTACTTGAATTACCTTAGTAAAAATAAGAGTATTCTAACGCATTGGTGGAGTAAGGAAAATTTTTACGGAGCTACAAACTGATGTTAGTGATGCAAGCGATTTATCTTTATGATTCAAATCCTGAAGGAGGATTTAAAATTCTCGGTGCGGTAAAAGATTTTAATGCTTCCAGTTTGCATGATAAGATCGGACAATCGTTTTCCGCCTTGGGGCAGATATCGGCGCCATATCCTTTCGCATCAACACAACGCATATCGCCTCGCTGGTAAGCCAGATCAAAGAGAAATATCAATCAATGCAAACAAAGGGTGATCAACCTTTTACTCTGTCCTTTATGAACGACGATTTTAATAATCTTTATAAAGCTGATGAACATACAAGCAAAGTATATGTGGCCTTTACATTCTTTGCCATTTTTATAGCCTGCCTGGGATTGTTTATTCTTGTAGCATACGCATCACAACAAAGAATAAAAGAGATAATTATTCGAAAGGTTTTAGGAGCTTCCACCGGTAAACTAATAGCATTACTTTTCAAAAATTTTTTAAAGCTTACTATAATAGCAATACTCATAGCTTGCCCGCTTGCATTTTGGGGATCACAAAAGTGATTGCTGGATTTTGCTTACAGAACAAAAATGAATATTTGGATTTTTGTTTTGGCTGCTTTTTTAACTACAGCAATTACGTTATTAACTGTATTTTTCCAATCTATTAAAGTGGTGGGGGGTAGCCCGGCAAATTCTTAGGAACGATAATGCCAGGCCAGCTATTATGCCGTTTTTTCAAGCACTAAACTAACACTTTAAATATCTTGAAAACCTGAATAGTGCTGTATTCTGTATCGTGATATATTTTAAAAGCAAAGAAATTATTGTGATTTTATTCTTGTTTGTAAAAGTCTTAGTAAAATAAGAATTGAGGGAATTTAATTCGTGTTGGTTTGATTCTAATAAAGAAGTAACCAGGTTTCTTCAACTTGCAATTGATATTCTATGAGAAAATTTGGCTTAGCAATTTTTGTTGTTTGATGAGATTTATAATCCGGATCGTACTAACCACAATTGAAAATGTATCTCACTAATTGACCGATTATTGATTCAATATTTTTTGATAGATTGCAGGTAATTAACTTAAAGCACAAGCGTAGGCTCTGATTCAAATAGACATCATGAATAAAATAAGCATAGTTATTGGCGGCTTTCTTTTAATGACTCTAAACAGCATCGGGCAGTCTCAAAAAAACTTTGAAGGAGAAATTATATATCAGTTTGACTTTATATCCAAAATGCCAAAAGTCGACAGTAAAATGATAAAAAACATTGTTGGAAGTGGCTCAACGCTATCCTTTAAACAAGGAAACTATCGTCATGACTATGATGGCGGAATAGTTGAATTTGACATTTATAACAAGGAGGATAATAAAGCCTACTTCAAAAAAAGAAATAATGACACAATTTATTGGAGCGACTGTAGTTTGCCCGGAAATAAAATTAAAAATTTTAAGTTTGCTTCAAAAAAAGAAACTATTTTAGGAATTGACTGTGACCAGCTCATAATAGAGTATGAAAAAAAGTCAGAAATTCATTATTACAATTCTGACTCTATCATTACGAATCCCGCTTGGTTTAAAAATTTCAAAACAAATGGCGAGAACCTGATTGACGAAAAGGAAAAATCAATCTTTCTAAAAAGCGAAAGCGATTTTGATGGTTTTACAATGATTTCAATCGCAGATAAAATAAGCCGACATAAAATTGACGAAAAAATATTCAAGATACCTGCAAATTCTATATTGGTTTTAGAAGAATAGTACTACTGATAACAAAAATATCTGCAAAAGTAGGCTGGACAATGTAAGTCAGCTCAGCCAATGTAGGTTATTAATTAAAAATTAATGCCCTCGTCTTGTCTCTGAAAAACGACCTCAATGGATTCGCATTTCACCCTTTGGCTCAGGATTTTTCGTATAACCATTAGCGTAAGATATACTTGTGCCGTACATTCATAAAAAGTGATTATACCAGTGAAGAAACAAATTCATCCGATTTCTAATCTTAGCAAAAATAATAGACCGAAAATTGCATTAAAACCAAATTCCCTCAATGTCGATCTTAAATCAATGTCGTGGCATTGAAATTAGGCCATTGTGTTAATAGGATTAAAGGTTCTCTTGACTGTATTAAATTTGGATAATGAAAAGCTATTTAACTGCTCTTGTATTCTTTGTAATCGTGATGCTGTTTTCACAGTGTAGCAGCCAAAGTGATGTAGCCGTAGGTAATAACAAGGATCTGCGTGAAAATATGCAGGACATGATGATATATCACGATAACCTGGGAACACAGCTTCGTAAAGGAGACGCAGATGAAGCATCCTGGTTCC
>JBDTJV010000442.1:0-6904 GCA_039935675.1 Ginsengibacter sp.
CTTATGATTCACTTTTGCCCCGATGCATTTTTCACCAATGGCCGTATGAACTGCAAAAGCAAAATCTAATGCAGAAGCGCCGCTCGGCAACATTTTAATGTCTCCCTTTGGGGAATAAACATAAATTTCTTCTGCCAGGAATGATACTTTAAAATCCTGTAAAAAATCAATGGAATTAGTATCCTGCGCGGCCAGCATATCACGTATTTGTTGAAACCATTTGTCAAAACGATTTTCTACGGAGGTACCTTCTTTATATTTCCAATGAGCGGCCAGTCCCTTTTCAGCAATGTCATTCATTCTTTTGGTACGTATCTGCACTTCTACCCATTTTCCATGCGGACCCATTACGGTCGTGTGTAATGCTTCATATCCATTATTTTTTGGATTACTCAGCCAATCGCGCAGGCGCTCTGTAGAAGGATTATATTCATCTGTTACCAGGCTGTAAACCTTCCAGCAGTCTTCCTTTTCTCTTTCAGGTGGCGAATTCAAAATGATCCTGATTGCGAAAAGATCATACACCTCATCAAAAGAGACGCCTTTCTTTTTCATTTTATTCCAGATGGAATGTATGCTTTTGGGACGTCCGTATATTTCAAAATCAAATTTCTGTTGGATAAGTTTTTCTTTGATGGGCCTGATAAAATCATTGATATAACGGGTGCGTTCTCTTTTGGTATTGGCCAGTTTTTCTGCGATATACCGGTAACTATCAGGCTCCATGTATTTCATCGCCAGGTCTTCCATCTCGGTTTTGATATTGTAAAGACCCATTCTGTGCGCGAGTGGGGCATAAACATACACGGTTTCTGAGGCGATCTTTAATTGCTTTTCGCGCTTCATACTTCCGAGCGTCCTCATATTATGGAGGCGGTCTGCCAACTTAATCAATATTACTCTCGGGTCGTCAGTTAGGGTCAGTAAAATCTTTTTAAAATTCTCTGCTTGTTGAGAGGTATTGGCATCAAGTACGTTTGAAATTTTAGTAAGGCCATCTACAATTTTGGCAATCTCAGTGCCAAATTCCCGTTCAACCATGTCATAAGTAATGTCGGTATCTTCAACAGTATCGTGCAATAAAGCACAAATTGTACTTCTGACACCCAATCCTATTTCTTCCACGCAGATCATGGCTACAGCCAGAGGATGAAGGATATAAGGTTCACCACTTTTACGCCGCATGGTTTTATGTGCCTCGGCGGCCATTTCGAATGCGACCCTTATCTGTTCTTTACTTCCGGGTTTTAATTTGGGTTTTAAAGCTCTCAGTAATGCGCGGTATTTACGAAGAATTTCTTTCTTTTCTTCTTCTTCGTTCATGCTATATTTTGGGATATCAAGCGTTGTTTCCATCAACACGAATTTACACAAGAATTTTTTTTGAAAATAAAATTTAAAAGGACTTTAAAAGCTCACCTGTTTTTAGCAGGAGAAAAAAAGTTTTCTTACAAAAAAATCAAACCTATTGCATAAAAAACAATTTAAATGGTATTAAAATAAAAAACCCTGCGGAATGGCAGGGTTTTTAAAATTATATTTTTTTTAAGATCTACTCAGCTATTACATCAAAATCAACTTCGGTTTCGTGTCCCTTTCCGAAATCAATTTTTGCTTTATAACTTCCTAATTCTTTTACGTCATCAGGAATGGTTATTCTGCGGCGGTCAATTTCATAGCCTTTTTGTTCACGAATGGCCCTGGCAATCTGAACAGAAGTTACGCTACCAAATATTTTACCGCTTGTTCCGGTTTTAGCTCCAATTTTTAGTGGAGATTCGTGCAAAACACTGATCACGCTATTGATCTCAGCAAGAAGTTTTTCTTCCTTCTTAGCCTTTTGTTTGTGGCGTTCCTGCATTTGCTTCAAATTAGAAGAGCTTGCTTCTACAGCCAGTTTATGAGGAATAAGGTAATTTCTTCCATATCCGTCTTTTACTGTTACCAGTTCATGAGCTCCACCCAAATTGTTTACATCCTGTATTAATATTACCTGCATTTTGTTTGCATTTTTACCCAATCAGAATTATAATTACTGACTTTCTCCGCTTTGGCAGATTAGGGTGGTTAAAAATTTTATTTCATTAAATCTGTAACGTAAGGAAGAATAGCCATTTGACGGGCTTTCTTAACTGCCTCACTCACTTTACGCTGGTATTTCAGAGAATTACCCGTAATGCGGCGTGGAAGTAATTTTCCTTGTTCGTTCAGGAATTTTTTCAAAAAGTCGCCATCTTTATAATCAATATATTTGATGCCCATCTTTTTGAAACGACAATATTTCTTTGGCCTTTTCTCAGCCTTAATCGCCGTCAGGTATTTAATTTCATTTGGTTTAGGCATTGGTTACCTCCGCTTTTTGGTTTCCTGTAGATACGCCTTTTTTCCTTTTTGAATTGTACTCGACGGCGTATTTGTCGAGTGCAGTGAACATGTGACGGATTACTGATTCGTCACGCAGAAGCTGTGTTTTCAGCTTCTCATTGAAGTCGGTTGGCGCTTTGTATTCCAATACCCAGTATAAACCAGTGGTTTTTTTCTGGATCGGATAGGCCAGTGATTTTAGTCCCCATGGATTTTCGTACAATATTTCTCCTCCGTTTTCAGTAACCAGGGAAGTAAATTTAATCTGAGCGGCTTTATATTCCTCTTCAGAAAGTACTGGGGTAAAAATCACCATCAATTCGTAATTCTGCATTGATCGTGTTTTTTGTGAATAAATTTATTAATTTGGGCGGCAAAGGTAAGTTTTTTCTTTTAAAAAAAAGAATGAAATTACTCTGTGACTAAAATGTCATAGGTTGGTTGAGAAAGCAACTGGGCGCCCCTTCATGGACGATTTCTATAGCTTGAAATCGTCATAACAAAAAGGCATTTTTAAATGTACACTTATGTTTTGATTTAACAAATCAATTTGACTTATTGCGAAAAAGAAGGGTTTTATTTTTATGGGAAAATTCCTAATTCTGCATATGAAGTTCCCACTTTATTGATCGCACAAACATAAGCTGCCGTGCGGAGATCAGGAATAGCAGGTGTTTTTTGCCATATATCTACAATTTCCCGGGTAGCGGTTATCATTGTTTCTTCAAGGCCGCTTCTCACAAGATCTACTTCGTCGGCGCCGTGAAGAATGAAATCTCTTTCTATAGGAGTGATCGTTTTACTGGTAAGCTGCTCGATCTGGTCTACAATATGATGGTTCATATTTTCTGTAAATCTTTTTTCAAGACGACCATACCGAACGTGGCTTAGATTTTTTAACCATTCGAAATAGCTCACCGTCACACCACCGGCATTTAAGTACATATCCGGAACGATCAACACACCTTTTGGATTTAAAATGTCATCAGCATCAGGAGTTGTAGGTCCATTAGCTGCTTCACCGATTATTTTTGCTTTTATGCGATCTGCATTTCCAGCATTTATCACGTTTTCCAACGCAGCGGGTACCAGGATATCACATTCCATTTCCAAAGCGTCTCCGGATTTTTCAAAGTTTTTTGCCCCTGGAAAATCAAGAATAGAGCCAGTCTTTTGACGATGTAAGAATACCTGATCTACATCCAGTCCTTCAGGGTTTTGAATGGCTCCTTCAAATTCAGCAAGACCAACTATAATTGCTCCGGCTTGCTGGAAAAATAGTGCAGAATGATAGCCCACATTGCCCAAACCCTGGACGCATATTTTTTTACCTTTCACGCCAATAGGCAAACCTAATTTGTTCATCAGGGTGGCCATATTGCAAATTTCTGTAAGCCCGTAAAATACGCCTAAACCAGTTGCTTCCCTTCTTCCCCTCACACCTCCCTGTGAAACAGGCTTGCCTGTAACGCAAGCGGCCGAATCTATTTCGCCCGGATGCATGGCTACATAGGTATCCAGAATCCACGCCATTTCTCTTTCACCAGTTCCATAATCCGGAGCCGGAACGTCAGTGCCCGGACCGATAAAATTTTTCTTGATCAGCTCAGCAGTATATCGCCTGGTAATTTTTTCAAGTTCGTAAGGGGTATACTCACGTGGATTTATTTTTATGCCTCCTTTCGCTCCTCCAAAAGGAACATTCACAATTGCACATTTATAGGTCATTAGTGCCGCAAGCGCCATTACTTCATCCTGGTTTACAGCGAGGCTAAAACGAATGCCTCCCTTGCAGGGCGTTTTATGATGGGAGTGTTGAACACGATACGCTTCTAAAGTCACTATTTCGCCACTTTCTCTTTTAATAGGAAACCGCATCTGGTATACACTATTACATTGTTTTATTTGTTGCAATATTCCACTGTCCCATTGGGTGAAAACGGCTGCTTTGTTGAAACTTTTTTCAACGTTATGGAAGAAACTGTAGTTAGTTGAAGAAGACATAAAAAATATTTTTATTAAGTGAATTTACGTACAACATACAAAATCTAAACTGATTTTTCTTTTCTCGAAACTTTTCCGTCTATTCTTATAAGATATAAGAAAAATACAACTAATATAACAATGCAAACAGCCATCACGACATAGATTTTATCATGACTTCTCATGGTTTGATCGATAGTATTTGCCGTGGTTTGTGCCCACAAGGCTGGATATACAAAAAGCAATACAAGCACCGTAAAAAAGCGCTTCCAATTTTTTCTAAGCATTTATTAAGTTTTTATTGGCAAGAAGGTCCAATCTTATTTTCAAACTACTGATCCATATTCCCAAAAGCAGCCATCCGAAAACAGCCGGCCAAAAGATCATTTCCATGGTTGCATCCAAACTGCTGCCACCCATGGCAGGATTTCCAGCACCTTTTGCTCCTTCCAGGCCGCCAGGATGAAGGGATTGAACCAAACGGGGAAGAATTATTATTAACGGAATATAAATAAAGTAAGCGAATATGTTATACACAGAAGAAACCCTTGCGCGCTTGTCCATGTCTGTCATGGAACCACGCAACACCAGGTAAGCTAAATAAATTAAAACAGCTATTGCTGCGGCTATTTGTTTCGGATCATTACTCCAAAATTCGCCCCAGCTATATTTGGCCCAGATAGAACCTGTCGTCAACCCTAGAATTCCGAACACAATTCCCGTTTTAGCAAATTCGGAAGCATATATATCATGTTTAAGATTCTGAGTTCGCAGGTAGGCAATAGAATATCCCAGCGATAGAGAAAGTAATCCAATCATTCCAAACCACATGGGAACATGAAAGAAGAAATTACGAATGCTTTGATGAAGATTTCCTACAAAAGGTACAGGAATCAAAAAACCCGCAGTAAAGGTGACGAAAAGGAAAACTATACATAATATTTTCCACCATTTTAATTTCATCCGGTTTTTTGTAAGCAAAACTATGAATAATAAGTCTGAAAGCCAGAGGATAGTTTTGTGAGGTAATTACTTTAATTCAAGCGGTGTTACAAAACAACTAATAATATTCAAAGATTGTTATTATTTATTTTTTGAAATCTATACGTGGTTGAAAAAAATTAAATTCTTATTAAATCTCAATCCTTTATTAATGCATCATACAAAACTTCTACCGGATGCAACGCCTTTACACCAGTCCCATCTTTTACCTGGTGGCGGCAGCTCGTGCCAGTAGCGGCGATAATCACATCGGCAGCAGTGCTCCGTACTGTAGGAAACAAAACCAGTTCACCAATCTGCATTGACAAATCATAATGTTCTTTTTCAAAACCAAACGAACCTGCCATGCCACAACAGCCAGAAGGAATGTTTTCTGCTGAATAATTTTCAGGTAGCGACATCAGTTTTAACGAAGAAGCCACAGAAGACAATGATTTTTGATGGCAATGCCCCTGTAGTTTAATGTGGCGCTTTTCAGTAGTAAACGAACTTTTATTGATATTTCCTATTTCGATCTCACGCGCAATAAACTCGTCAATGATGAAAACATTTTTGGACAAGGCTTTAGCTGTGGCCAGGTTTTCATCATCTGCCAAATCTATATATTCATCTCTGAAAGTAAGTATGGCGCTAGGTTCTATACCTATTAAAGGAGTTTCTTCAGAAATAATTTTACTAAATATGGTTATATTCTTATTTGCAATTTTTTTAGCTTCTCTCAATAAACCTTTTGACATCCAGGCTCTCCCGCTTTCTTCGTGATCAATCATCAGCACTTCATAACCCAGCTTTTCCAACAAGAGAACAGCCTTAATACCAATTTCAGTATCGTTGTAATTAGTGAATTCATCGCAGAATAAATATACTTTTTTATTTTTCGATTGACTATCACCGTTAGTATTCCTTTTTCTTTTCTCAAACCATTTTCTCAAACTTGTTTTATAAAGAGTGGGCATTGACCGTTTCACAGCAAAGCCTGAAAAGCGTTTTATCGAATTACTAATCCAGGCGGTAGTCATCATCCAGTTGTAAATACCGGGAGCGATAGATCCCAGCTTTGCTGATTTATTAAAATTCGCAATTAGTTTAGAGCGAAAAGGCACGCCGTTGACATCATAATATTGTTGAAGAAATTCTGCCTTTAGTTTGGCCACATCCACACTGGAGGGACATTCTGATTTGCAACCTTTGCAGCTAAGGCACAAATCCATCACTTCATAAATTTCTTTATGATCGAAGCGATTCATTTTATTAGAATTGGTCAGAAATTCCCTTAGAATATTAGCTCTTGCTCTTGTAGTATCTTTTTCATTTTTGGTTGCCATATAAGACGGGCACATAGTACCACCAGACAAATGAGTCTTCCGACATTCGCCTGTGCCATTGCATTGCTCAGCGTGTTGAAGTATGTCCTGGTTGTGGAAGCGAAATACGGTTTCAAACTTCGGTGTTTTTTGTCCAGGCGTATATCGAAGCATCGTATTCATGGGTGGCGTATCCACAATTTTATTCGGATTAAAAATATTATCAGGATCCCAGGCGTGCTTTATACTTT
>JBDTJV010000443.1:0-4535 GCA_039935675.1 Ginsengibacter sp.
GCTTTCATCAGATCTTTACCTTGGGCAAAAACCAGGTCATTGCCCATTGATTTTAGGCCATTAGCGCCATTTATATTTTCCAGGAATAAGGTGGGTTGGTCATTCTCTATTTTCCAGATTTTACTGGTTTTCGAATCTGAAACATAGACAATTCCTTTGTTTGAAACGGTAATATCATTCAAGCCCTGCGCCCCTGGAATGGCAATTTTCTTTTCAATCTTTCCTTTTTTAATATCGATCACCACTACATCACTTATGTCTGCGGCATAAAGCCTTTCTCCATATTTCCCCAAACCTTTTGGCGCATTTAAGCCTGTGATGAAGGTGGTATCTATTATTTTACCTGTCATCGTTAGTTTAGCTATCCCGCCCTTTCCATCAGCATCCCACGCACCACCATCGATCAGGGAAACGTATAAAATATTTTTATTAATGTCAGGTAACACCGATTCCGGAACATTTATAACCTGGGCGGTTTCCCATAATTTTACTAAATGGTTTTTTTGTGCGTGCACAGAAACAGAAATCAAAACAATGGCTGGAAAAAGAAGTTTTTTCATAATTTAAACTTGAAAATGAATTGTGAAATAAATTTCAATTTAAAATAATTAATCCATTTTTTCAATTCTATTTCAATCTTTTAAACCAATTCAATCACTGTAATTTCTGCCAGGATGCCTACACGGCCGGGGTATCCGATAAATCCAAATCCTGGATTGACATAAAGTTTTTGTTTTCCTTCTTCATAAAGACCATCCCATTCTTTGTAAATATATTGAACAGGACTCCATTTAAACCCAGGAATTTCTACGCCAAACTGCATTCCATGAGTGTGGCCACTTACCGTAAGGTCCACATCTCCATATTCAGGCCTTACCTGGGCATCCCAATGACTGGGATCGTGACTGATCAGGATTTTAAAAGGATAATTTTCAGCGCCGGCATAGGCTTTTTTCATATTTCCGTATTTCGGAAAACGGGCTTTTGCGCTCCAGTTTTGAATTCCTATGAGCGCGATCTTGTCCCCGTTTCTTTCCAGTTCTACGTGTTCGTCCATCATCAGTTTCCATCCTAGTTGCTGGTGTACTTTGGCCAGGTCGATGAGATTCTGTTCTTTGGTTACTCCTTCAGAAGGCCAACTTACATAGTCACCGTAATCATGATTTCCAAAAGTGGAATAAACACCCATTGGTGCTTTTATTTTATCAAAAACATCCATGTAATCCTTCATTTCAGTAGCCCTGTCGTTAACGAGGTCGCCGCTGAAAATAACGAGATCCGCATTTTGTGCAATGATTTTTTCTACTCCATGGAGCACCGCTTTTTTATTTGTAAAGCTGCCGGAATGAACATCGCTGAAATGAACAATTTTCATTCCCTTAAATCCCGCAGGAAGATTGTCGAAAGAAAGTTTAACCCTCTTTACTGTGTAATTGTATTTATTGGAAAAGCCATAGATCAAACTTCCAAAAAGAGTGGTTCCGGCTGCTAATCCAAGCCAGCTAAGAAATACAGAGCGGCTGATCCCGTCGCCATTCATTTGCGAAACCTCAGTATTTCTAAAAAATGTTTTTCCCGCCGCCCACTGGATCAATCTTCTCACATCATCGATCGCCAGGAAAACGGAAGTTATAATTTGTGAAAAAATAAAACCCATGATTGTGGCAAAAACATAAGTTCTTACTTTTTTCGGCATAAATTCCGGGCCTGTCAATATGAAAATTACAAACCCGACCAAACATAAAATAGCAATCGTCCAATAGACAGAAAAAATAATGGATTTAACACGGGAAGGACTAGAATGACTCACAGATTTAATCGCCATGAATACATAAATATCCAGCAAAATCATAATGACTATTATGATAAAAGTTCCGATAGGGGTACGCATTTTTTAAAAAAAAATATTAAAGGTTTAAAAAAGAATAAATTCATCAATCTGGTCGTTGATAGCTTTCATCGTTTCTTCATTTAAATGGCCATTTTTGTCCATTACTTTATCAACAACAGAGATGGGAAGTTTGTTATAAAAAACATGCATTTTCATATAATGCAAAGTGTCTGCAAGATGATCCATTCCACGCAAATTTCCGGCTCTTCCGGTAGCGACGCCCGTCAACAGTGCTTTTTTATAATTCCATACTTTGCGGATATCGCTGTTATCAATCATTGCTTTTAACACACCGGGATAGGATCCATTGTACTCCGGGATGATAAAAATAAACTTTGTGGCAGGAATCAGAATTTCTGTTTCTGCTTTAATTATTCCCTCAGATCGATAAAGTACATCGAGATTTTTCAATGTAAAAACGAAAGCATCGATATTTTTATTTTTTAAAATCCGTTGGTATTCGTTTGCTACTTTTTCTGAATGACTACCCTCCCGGTTTGTGCCGCTGATGATCGTATACATAAGTTTAAAATTAACTGCTTTTCCCTAAAGATATTTTTCAAATTATAAAATAGTAAGAAGTGAATAATAATAAACTTCTGTTACACTCCGGATAAATGCGTTAATATTATGCCTAATAATTAAATTTGCCATTGTGTCTGAAAAAAATACGACAAAGAACCATTTGAATGCCAAAAAAATTTAAAAAATGGAGTTAACAACGAATTCCTGCCCGAATAGAATTATTTTTGAAAGATCTTGAACAAAACAGACTAAATTTTACAGTAAAGCAACAAATAATAAAGTTTTTCATTTTGGTATTATCCAAAAAATATAGAGAAGCTGAAAAAGAAATATGGGAAAAATAATAGGAATTGCCAATCAAAAGGGAGGTGTTGGAAAAACAACGACGGCCATTAATCTTGCCGCCAGCCTTGCTGTGCTCGAGTTTAAAACATTACTTGTAGACGCAGATCCGCAGGCAAACAGCACCACAGGCGTGGGTTTTGATCTCCATAATGTAACTACCGGCCTTTATGACTGCATGGTGGGCGATACTTCTCCAAAAAATGTGATCCTCAAAACGGAAATACCTTATTTGGATTTATTGCCTTCGCATATTGACCTCGTTGGTGCAGAAATAGAAATGATCAATTATCCCGACCGCGAAAGTGTATTAAAAAACGTGCTCGCTCAAATCTCCGATGAATATGATTTTATCATCATTGATTGTTCACCATCGCTGGGATTGATAACAGTCAACGCATTGGTAGCGGCCAATAGCGTAGTCGTACCTGTACAGGCAGAATTTTTCGCACTCGAAGGTTTGGGGAAATTATTGAATACGATCAAAATCGTACAAAACAGGTTAAATCCGGAGTTACAAATAGAAGGACTTCTGATGACCATGTACGATGGAAGGCTGCGTTTATGTAACCAGGTAGTAAATGAAGTGAGACACCATTTTGAAGATTTGGTTTTCAACAGTGTGATCCATCGCAATACCCGCCTTAGCGAAGCGCCAAGTTTTGGAAAACCAGCTATTCTCTATGATGCAGATAGCAAAGGAGCCATTAATTATCTAAACCTGGCCAAAGAAGTGCTGCAAAAAAATAATATGACGAAATTGAATCAAACAGATAAAATTTTGGAACATCCTTAATTTTTTAAAAAAGATTTTTATAGATGAAAACCAATATACCGAACAGGAAAGAGGCTTTGGGAAAAGGGATCAGATCGCTGTTGCAGAATATAGATACAGATCTTTCGGCAACCGAAAGAAGCCTGATGAATGAATCTGGCGATAAAAAAAATAATGCCCATTCGCGAATCCCTCTTGGCCAGATTGAAGCCAATCCGGATCAGCCACGACATGATTTTGATGAAAATGCTTTGAGCGAACTGGCAGCTTCTGTAAAGATGCATGACATTATTCAACCTATTACGGTAACCAAAACCAGTCACGGGAAATACAGGATCATTGCTGGTGAAAGGCGTTTTCGTGCGGCAAAGATTGCCGGGCTTACTGATATTCCTGTGTACATCAAAGACCTCAAAGATTCTACTATCCTTGAACTTGCTTTGCTGGAAAATTTGCAGAGGGAAGATTTAAATGCCATAGAAATTGGATTAAGCTATAAACAATTAATGGACGAATTGGATTATACCCAGGAGCAATTGGCAGAACGAATGGGAAAGGAAAGAAGCACAGTTACCAATTATATCCGGCTTTTGAAATTACCACCGGATATCCAGGCCGCAGTAAGGAACGGCAAAATCAGTATGGGACATGCGAGAGCATTAATTAATGTAGATGTAGTAGATAAACAACTATATATTTTCAATGAAATAAAAAGCAAAGAACTTTCAGTAAGACAAACCGAAGACCTTGTGAGGAGAATATATACGCCCAAAACCGCTGTTAATAATTCGGTAAAAACCACTCTCCCACCGTCATTGAAAAAAATTGAAGATAATTTAGCATCACATTTCAGCACCAAAGTGAAAATGACTCATAGTAAAAAAGGAACCGGAAGCATCACTTTTGATTATTTTTCAATCGAAGAATTGAGTTCACTTTTAGATAAGATGCAGGTTTCGGTAGATTAAATTATGGCAAGATCTCCCATTTCTCTCATTTTAT
>JBDTJV010000444.1:0-3472 GCA_039935675.1 Ginsengibacter sp.
CCCGATGTAAGAAAAGTTGTTGTCCAGTTATTAATGATCGCTTCGAAACTGCTTTGACAAAAAAGAAAAAATGCAATAAGGATTAAAATGCTGTCTTTAATTAATCCCACGCTTTTTGAAACCGGAAAGCCCTGTGCCTGTTTAGCAGGTGGAAATTTTAGTAAGAGGTAAAATATTCCAACAGCCAGTGTGGCAAAACCAACGACCGAAACAATTACTTCATAAGAAAACTTATTTTCGAGTACGCCTAACAGAAAGGGCATTCCCAATGCACCAATCCCAAAAAACACGCCCAACAAACTAAGATTAGCTCCTTTCTCTTTATCACTGATATCAGAGACCAAAGCGCTGGATGCGCCATTGATAGCGCCTCCGCCTAGTCCAAATAAAAAAATACTCACCTTTAATAAAGAATGCGAAGGAGAATATGCAATCCCTTCAAAACCAATAAACATGCTCAAACAGGTAAGTGATAATAATATCCTATATCCATATTTATCACAAAAAGGACCGAATATTAATGAACCCGATAAAATGCCAAAAGGTAATATTGAAAACAAAGTTCCGGAAGCGATTTCATCCAAAAAATATTTTTGCTCAAGGCCATGTTTTACGGAACCGAGCGTTGTGATTCCCATTCCGAAAAATAATATTCCGATGCATGCTGCCCAAAAAATTATTTTTCTATTGTACATGAAAAAGTTCTGCTAATAATGATTAAGATTATTGAGCGCTAAAAATCCTGCGCCAAAAACTCCCGCATCAGATCCTAAGCCGGATGCTTCAAAACTTACCTCCTTCATACTGATCGGCTGCGCCCATTTGGTTGCCTCTTCTTTTATTTTCGGAATCAGGGAAATAGCTGGACCAAATATGCCACCACCAAAAATGATCTTTTCAGGGTTAAACAAACTTACGAGATTGGCAGTGGCCATTCCCCAAAGTTCAATGCACTTATCGATAACCTTCTCTGCGATTTTATCTCCGGCTTCATAGGCAGAAAAGACATCCCGGGATGTAATTTCTTCAACAGATATATCTCTTAAATTTCCTGAATAATTCTTTTTTCCCAATATATACTTGCCGGCAAGCTTTGCAATTCCTTCGCCCGAGGCAAATTCTTCAAAAAAACCGCAGTCTGCATATTGCTCCAAAAAAGGAGGGTGAAGAGCCATCCAACCTAAAGCTCCTGCAATATCATGAGTGCCGCGTAAAACCTGCCCATTGACCAAAATACCTGCGCCAATACCTGTACCTACTGCAAAAAAAATAGCATCATTTGATTTTTGCGCATTTCCTTTCCAGACTTCACCAAGAATACAACAAGCCCGGTCACTGTCAATTTTTACAGGAATTTCTCCAGCTACTTTTAAAATTTCTCTCATTAAAGGATACTCATACCAACCTGGAATATTGGGTGCCCAAACGGTACCTGTTTTTTCATGATATATTCCCGGGACGCAAATACCAATGGACTCTATCTTGTCTCCACGCAAAGACAGAACCTCCATCAATGACGTTATGTTATTGCAAATAAGTGTGCCTACATCGCCGCCCTTGGTTTTTTTGACCTCAGCAATTTCTTTGAATAAAATTTGACCATCTGAATTAAAAAAGACAGTGGCTAATTTTGAACCTCCTAAATCAAATGCTAATAAACCCATAAAGTTGAATTATACATTTTCAAAATTTAAATATTCTAAATTACAGTAATTTTACGGAAACTGACAAGCCAGGGAAACTAAAGTAAAACTCTTACAAATTTTATCCAGGCCGTTAGCAATAAAAAACAATTAAAGCCTTGCTTGATATAAGAAACTTTCACTCCGGATTCTATTCATTATTTTGCATGCCTGTTTTGCTTTCTATAAAAGCAATCGAAATAAAATGAAAAAAATGAAGGTGTTTAAATTTGGCGGAGCAAGTATCGGCAATTATGAGCGTATCAAAAATCTCCCATCCATTCTTGAAAATTTTAAAGATGAAAAGGTTCTTATTGTTATTTCCGCAATGGGGAAAATGACTAACGCTTTGGAAAAAGTGGCAAGTGCTTTTTATGAAGAAAGAAAAGACGATGCATTGTCTTTATTTCAAAAGATAAAAAATGCGCATCTGGATCTTGTAAAGTATTTGATCACGCTGCAATGGAAAAAGGCCGGGGAAAGCCTGAATGATTTTTTCACAGAAGTAGAATGGATGTTGCATGATAAGCCTGTAAAGGATTTTAATTATTATTACGACCAGGTTGTTTGTACCGGTGAATTACTTTCTTCTACGTTAATTTCCTTTTACCTGAATGAAGCAAAATTGCCAAATCATTGGATCGATGTGCGGGACTTGCTGAGAACAGACGATACTTTTCGGGATGCCAAAATTGACTGGGACTATTCGCAAAAAGCAATTTCCGAAAAATTGATCCCATTGTTTGAGAAAAACAATTTTGTGATCACGCAAGGTTTTATTGCCGGTACTGACGAAAATGAAAGCACAACACTTGGTCGTGAAGGAAGTGACTACACTGCAGCCATTTTTGCGCGATTATTAAACGCTGAAAATGTAACCATCTGGAAAGACGTGAATGGCATTATGAATGCCGATCCAAAAGAATTTAAAGATGCAGTAAACTTGGAAGAGCTGAGTTACAAAGAGGTTATTGAAATGGCATATTATGGTGCACAGGTAATCCATCCTAAAACGATTAAGCCTCTTCAAAATAAACTCATTCCGCTGTATGTAAAATCCTTTATAGATCCGGAATTGGAAGGAACTCTGATCAGCCAGAAACCTGTAGTTCATTTGCCGCCAATCATTGTACAAAAGCGAAACCAGGTTTTGATCACTTTTCAATCCACTGATTTTTCTTTCGTAGAAGGCGAACCGATGAATTTTTTGAATCGTATTTTGAAAGAATTAAAAATTAAAGCCAATCTCACTCAAAATACAGCCATAAGCCTGATGATATGTACAGATGATGATGCTTTAAAAATAGAGGAGTTGGCTTTAAAAGCCTCAGCCAAATTTGAAGTGCAGCTACAGAGAAATTTATTACTTCTTACTATCAGGCATCATGATAATGAAACTATTAGTACGATGACGAGCAATAAAGAAATCATTCTTACTCAGAAAACAAAAGAAACCATACAGGTATTAATATCTTCACTTGAGTAATTGGTTTTGGGTAATAAAAATGGCTAATGCCGGAAAATAGAAAAAGTAATTATTTGCCAGTTTACTGCAAAATCAATCAATTACATAATCACCTTTGGAGTCAATTAAGACAATAGGTAATTCTTTAGTTGCTTCAAACTTATCATACGCAACACGTAACTGAGATTCGAATTTTTCGAGGGAAGGATTACTGCGTGTATAATTTTCAAAAAATTCCAGTGACTTCTTTTTATTATACCGGACTGGGAAAATATGCACAGGAATAAAATCTTCCCCATTTGCTTTCGCAGAGCTGGCAATAATA
>JBDTJV010000445.1:0-2589 GCA_039935675.1 Ginsengibacter sp.
GTCTCCTTTACTTTATTTGCAGTTATTGATATTTTAGGATCTATCCCGGTTTTGATTTCTTTGAAAGACAAGATGGGAGGCCAGATCCGGTCGCTACAGGCTACGATTGCTTCGGGAGCTTTGATGATATTATTTCTTTTTGTTGGCGAAAATTTCTTAAACCTCCTGGGTCTTGATGTGCATTCTTTTGCGGTAGCAGGAAGTATAGTCATCTTTATTATTGGCCTTGAAATGATTCTTGGAGTGGATTTCTTTAAACAGGATAATAATCCGAAAAGTGGCAGTATGGTGCCGATTGCTTTTCCCCTGATTGCAGGTTCCGGCACCCTTACGACTATTATGTCGTTGAAGGCCGGTTACCATGATATTAATATTTTATTGGGAATTCTCATTAATTGTGTGGTCATTTATGTTGTTTTGAAATCGCTAAAATGGGTTGAAAGAGTTTTAGGTCCCAGCGGTTTGGCCGTAATCAGGAAATTTTTTGGCGTAATATTAATTGCCATTGCGGTTAAAATTTTTGGAAGTAATATTGCAGCCTTCGGATGATAGGTGGAATGAGAATTTGGGATTTTTTTAGGCCTCGTCGTACAATGGATAGTATAAGAGTTTCCGAAGCTCCAGATACAGGTTCGATTCCTGTCGAGGCTACTACTTCGTCTTAATTAAAATGATTGCTGTAAACGGATAAATACTACCGTAAAAGAAATATACACGAAAGACTTCACTGCAGCAGAACTATCAACAATATTTTGACAGAAAGAGATAATTTGTATCTTTGTATGGAAACATTCATAAGGTATGAATGAAAAATTTGAAGTAATAATTTAACCGAAGCAAGAGAGTTTTTACTCGGATTAGATATAAAAAGCAGGGATAAAGTAATCTTCAATATCGACAAGGCAAAAATTAAGACAGACAATGAATTGTTTAAAAAACTGAAAGACGAAATTTGGGAATTTAGAACATTATTCAATAAAACACATTACCGGATTTTTGCATTTTGGGACAAGGAAAATAAAAAACAAACTTTAGTTTTGACAACTCACGGGATTATTAAAAAAACGGACAAAACCCCTGATAAGGAAATTGCGAAAGCGGAGCAAATGAGGTTGAAATATTTTGAACTTAAAAATAAAAATAAAAATGGGAACAAAAAATAAGGGATTAGAAATGTTCACCTTTGACCAAATAAAAGACGAATTTATTGGTGAAACTGGAACTGAAAAAAGAACGCAGTACGAACAAGAATTGCAGCTTGAAATAATGGGCGAAATGATTAAGAAAGTTCGACTTGATAGAAACCTGACACAAGAAGAATTGGGAAAACTGATTGGTGTTCAACGAGCTCAGATTTCAAAACTTGAAAATAGCACAACGAATGTTACTATGGAAACGATTTTGAAGGTTTTCGGCGCCTTGAAAGCAAAAGTAAACTTCAGTGTAGAACTTTTGAATAACAAAATACAAATCGCGCAATAGAAGATTATTTCTGCATACATTAGTTGTAGAAGGATAAATTTATCAACTTGGTTATTCAGAAATATTGTGAATCACTTTTAAGCATTACTACATTTAAGTTTTCTTTTTAGCAATGTATTTTTCAGTAAACGAACAAATATCTCCATTTCTTAATTACCCGTTATGAGTTGGAAACCAGAATCGGTTTTATCTCCTTCTTCCTTTTTACCAATAAATACCAGTCATTCTCCAGGGGCATATACCCCATATCATAACAGAAAAAATAAACGTTTCCTTTCTTGTTTGTATAAGTATGAGTCAGGTATTTGAATTGAAAGCCTCTTTCCAATAATTTTTCTTTGGTAGTTTTTGCAATTTCCTCTTCTGGTTTGAAGAAACTTTCCAGCACCCGTTTGTTTTTACCTAATGCGTTATTAATATTTCTTACAAGGTTATTACTGGTGGCTTTTAAAAGATTATTGTAAGTATTTCTGCAGTAATCTCCGCAAAATTTCTTGTCAGTGCGGCCTTTTACCGGCTTTTCGCATTGTAAACAGGAGCTTCCTTTAGTTTCAGTTGTCATTTGCATCAGTATTGATTTTGGAAAAGGAAGATACATAAAATATCATACGTACAAGCATTTACAAACGGTTATATTCAACTATAAACGATTAAAAACCGAATAACGCTTTTTGTCACCTGCACCTTTGTCCTGTTGATGCAACAAACCAAACATCGACTGAAATACAAACAATTTTAAAACAGTTCGTTTAAAAAGACGGGCACAAAACGTAAAGTCATGAACGCATTAAAAAACAAAGTACAATTGATCGGAAATTTAGGAAATGCTCCTGAAATTAAAAACACAGAAAGTGGTAAAAAACTGGCAAAATTTTCCATCGCTACCAATGAAACGTATTACAATGCCAAAGGAGAAAAAGTGGTAGAAACACAATGGCACAATCTGATCGCCTGGGGAAAGGTAGCAGACACGGTTGAAAAATATTTATCAAAAGGAAGTGAAGTAGCGATAGAAGGAAAATTGATGAATAATAATTTCACGGATAAAGAAGGTAATAAAAAATACTACACGGAAGTGCTGGTTCATGAGTTGTTGTTGATTGGGGG
>JBDTJV010000446.1:0-9083 GCA_039935675.1 Ginsengibacter sp.
TACAGTAAACAAATATTTAAGCAGGATTTCTATTTTGCTTTAAATCAGTGATCTTTTACTTCTCAATAATCAAAGTATGAAATTGAAAATTTCAATTATCATTATTTCTTTATTCCTGGGGTCATTCGTTGCAACTGCCCAGGAAAAAAATATTTTGCCATCATGGGCGTTCGGCGGATTTGTAAGGCCCACAAATGTAAACCCAATCATTTCACCGGATAGTTCAGCAGTTTTTACAGATCCAATGAGCGACAAAAGAAATCATTGGGAATCCGATAATACTTTTAATCCGGCAGCAACAATAAAGGATGGAAAAATAGTTGTGCTTTATCGTGCAGAAGATAATTCAGGAAATAAAATCGGACTTCATACTTCCAGGATTGGATATGCAGAAAGCAAAGACGGAATGAATTTTACCAGGAAAAAACAACCAGTCTTATATCCTTCTAACGATGATGAGAAAGAATTCGAATGGCCAGGTGGATGTGAAGATCCACGCGTGGCTATGACAGAAAATGGAAAGTATGTTATGTTTTATACGCAATGGAACCGGAAGCTGCCCAGGCTTGGTGTGGCTACTTCAACAGATCTTATTCATTGGAAAAAACATGGACCCATTTTTAGGAAAGCTTATAATGGAAGGTTTTTCAATATGGCCACAAAATCGGCTTCAATTCTTACCAAACTTTCCGGCGAAAAACAGATCATTGCCAAAATCAATGGAAAATATTGGCTTTACTGGGGCGAACATCATGTTTACGCTGCAACTTCTTCTAACCTGATTGATTGGCAGCCGGTTTTGAATAAAGATGGAAACCTGAAGGAACTAATCTCTCCAAGGAAAGGTTTTTTTGATAGTGATCTTACTGAATGTGGTCCACCTGCTTTGGTAACAAAGAACGGAATACTTCTTTTCTACAATGGCAAAAATAAACGTGGGCAGGATGGCGATACACTCTACAGTCCTGACTCTTATTGTGCGGGCAAGTATTGTTTGATCTCCGTGACCCTTCCAAACCATTAGCAAGATTAAATGTTCCTTTTCTTCGGCCTATGGAACCATTTGAAAAAAGCGGTCAGTACATAAATGGAACTGTGTTTATCGAAGGCCTTGTTTTTTTCCAGGAAAAATGGTTTTTATATTATGGCTGTGCAGATTCAAAAGTAGGTGTGGCAATTTATAATCCGTCTGAATATTTGCCAGGAGATCCCGTAAAACTGGAATAATTAAAAAAATAACCTGTCTATAAAATTCTATTTTTATCAACTGGAAATTTTAAGACAAAAGCAGCTACCGCATATTTTTGTTATGTATATTTACGGCTCGAAGCAAACAGGAAATAGAGTTAGAAATAAAAAACTTAATAGCTGCATGATTTTGTTTGAAAACTTTATTATGCGTATTTCTTAATGTAACGGATGCTTGCTTAAGTGTTTAAAAAAAATAAAAAGAAATATTATTTTTAAAAATTGTTATCCGATAATATTAATAAAAAACAGACATTACTATCTTAAAAAAATTAAAATAATATGAATACTGCGGCTGAGTATGCAATAGGAATTGATATCGGAGGAACTACCTCTAAATTTGGAATAGTAAATCACCGCGGTGATATTTCGAATATTGGTGAGATCAACACTAAAAATCATACAGATGTCAACCTGTTTATTGACGAATTGTACAATGAACTTCAGCCAGCCATTAATTCCATTGGTGGAATAGAATTTATAAAGGGAATCGGCGTGGGTGCCCCGAATGGAAACTATTACAGTGGCACTATAGAATATGCACCAAATCTTCAATGGAAAGGAATTCTTCCTCTTGCGAAATTGATCACTGATAAATTCAACATTCCATGCACACTAACCAATGATGCAAACGCTGCCGCCATTGGTGAGTTAATGTATGGCGCCGGTCGCGGAATGAGAGATTTTATTATGATCACTTTAGGAACAGGCGTTGGAAGCGGTATCATTGCCAATGGCCAGTTAATTTACGGTCATGATGGATTTGCCGGCGAGCTTGGACATACAATAATAAGACCCGGAGGCCGCCTTCATTGGGGCACAGGAATGAAAGGCAGCCTGGAAACTTATGCATCTGCCACAGGAATAGCTATTACAGCAAAAGAAATTCTTGATGAAAGAGTAGGCGAACAAAGTTTACTACGCAAAATCCAACATGAAAAAATCACGTCCAAAAGAGTATACGAAGCTGCAATAAAAGACGATCCAATCGCCAAAGAAGTTTTCCAGATAACCGGGCAAATCTTAGGTGAAGCGCTTGCTAATTTTGTCATGTTTTCTTCGCCGGAAGCAATTATTTTATTTGGCGGAGTTATTAAAGCAGGTAAACTTTTGATGGATCCCACCAAAGTAAGCATGGAAAAAAACCTGTTGCCGATTTTTCAAAATAAAGTCAAATTAATTTTCAGCGAACTGAATGAATCAGATGCTGCCATCCTGGGCGCGAGCGCTTTGGTTTGGGAAATAAAACCAGATGTTGTGAAATAAAATTGCTTTTTTTCATTTGATTTTTATCAATCACACCCGTTTTCTTTATTCAGTGAAAAGAATTTTTTTTCTTCTTGTAACTTTCCACTCTTTCGTTCGTTACACGAAAAAAAATTACTATCATGAAAAAATTATTAATTGCCATTTTATTACTGGCCAGTGCCAATATTTATGCTCAACCATGGAAAAGTATTCGTGGTGACGGAAATGTAAAAAAAGAAACCCGCCAGGTTTCTGCGTTTACTTCATTATCTGCTCATGGTTCTCTTGACGTCCAAATTGCTTATGGAAATTCGAACAGTGTTCAGGTTGAATCAGATGATAACCTGCTACAATATATCGAAACAACCGTTGAAAATGGTAAACTCGTCATTAAGCCTAAAAATAATATCAACATCAAAAGTTCTTCGAAAATGACTGTCTATGTTTCGATGACAAAAATAAATTTGTTAGAAGAAAGTGGCAGTGGAAATATCTATGGTGATGGCGCATTTCAAAGTGATGGAAAAACAAAAATGTCGGTTTCCGGCTCCGGGAATATAAAATTAAGTTCAGGAAACTTTGACGATCTCAGTTTGTATGTTTCAGGAAGTGGCAGAATAGACCTGAAAAGCGGAAAGGCAAAGGACCTTAACGCATCGATTAGTGGCAGTGGAAACATTGATTGCAGCGATGTTTTGTCTGAAAACGTAGTTGCAAAAGTCAGCGGAAGCGGCAATTTAAAAGTAAATGCAAGTAAAAGCATTGATGCCTCAATCAGTGGAAGTGGCAATTTATTTTACAAAGGCACTGCGAACGACGTAAACACAAAAGTAGCGGGCAGCGGCAGAGCAATTAAAATGAAATCTTAGAAAACTTGAAATCCAAAAAAAGGAATTGCGTGCCTGCGATTCCTTTTTTTTTGCCTAAACCAAAATAAGAATCAGGGAGATTTGTTTATTGATAATCAAATTTGTTTTATCAAAACACTAATTTATTTCTAATTAACTCTACATGTAAAATATTATTTCTTTTCTTTCTATGGTTAATTATTTTGCAATCAATAAAACTTTTTTCATAGTATTGATTCAATATGGAAACACTGAAAAAGATATTTATAATAGTAGGAAGTGCCAGTAAAAATTCTGCCAATGAGAAATTAGCAGAGATCCTTCATGTTTCGCTATCAGAAAAATTTAATGTAGAAATTTTTTCTGATCTGAAAGTGCTTCCGCATTTTGACCCGGAATTATCGATCCAGGATCCACCTCAAATAATTACTCAATTCAGAAAAACTATTGAAAAAGCAGATGGGATTATCATTTGCACTCCCGAATATGTTTTTAGTATTCCAAGCGGCCTGAAGAATGCCATTGAATGGTGTATTGCAACAACCGTTTTCAGTGATAAACCTTTGGGAATTATCACCGCATCAGCAAGTGGGAAAATGGGGCATAAAGAACTGAAATTAATCATGAAAACGGTAATGGCAAATTTTACTGAAGAAACAACGTTACTAATCCAGGGAATGAAAGGAAAGATCGGTGAAAGTGGCGAAATCAAAGACGACAAGACAAAAAATGATTTGCAAAATTTTATTCTTGCCTTTGAAACGTTAATCTACCCTTTGACAAAAATTGATTAAAAAAATTTTCACAATATGAAAATCCATCAGCAAGTTATTCAACTAAAAGAAAGGAAAAGAGGGTTTCATCTTATCACTTCAGAAATTGAACAATCCTTTCCGGAGATCAGGCAATTCAAAATCGGCTTGTGCCAGGTTTTCATTCAACATACTTCTGCGTCCCTCACAATCAATGAAAATGCGGATCCGACCGTGAGAAAAGATTTTGAATATTTTTTCAACAAAACTGTTCCCGAAGGTGATCCAAATTATATTCACAATTACGAAGGAGATGATGATATGCCGGCTCATTTGAAGGCGGCTCTTCTTGGCAGTTCTGTGTTAATACCTGTCCACAATGGAAGACTGGCATTTGGCAACTGGCAGGGAATTTATTTGTGCGAACACAGAAACCACGGTGGTTCCAGAGATATTATAGTCACCGTATGGGGAGAATAAATTCAGGTATTCTAATTAGGAACCTCTACTATTAATCGAAAAAAAATTCAATACCAAAAAACCGAATTTATTTCGGCGTAGTGATCCACCAGGTATTTCCAAAAAGATCTTTGATTCCGCCACTACGTCCATATTCCTCATCATTCATTTCTCTCAAAACAGATGCGCCATCCTGAATTGCTTTTTCGAAAGTTTCGTCAGCATTTTCTACATAAATAAATAAACCAGAAGTAGAAGGTTTAAATTCTTCAGTTGCATCTGCAAACATGATGGTACTGTCGCCTATCATTATTTCTGCGTGCATGATTGTCTTTTCATCGCGCATATATTTCGAAATTTCTTTCGCATTAAAAACTTTCTCAGTAAATGAAAGAAATCCTTCGGCATTTGGGACGATCAAATAAGGCATTACGGTTTGATTGTTATCAGGTATTTTCATTTTAAAAAAATTAATTGAAAAAAATTATTGGCTTAACGAATTTAAGAAGTCTTTTCAAATTAAAAATGATGAATATTTCTTCGTTTACTGCGCGGATAGTTCCTTTACTAATTTATTAATAGGCAAACCCATGACATTATAAAAATCACCTTTGATCGACGCGATCCCTATAGCTCCAATCCACTCCTGGATGGCATAAGCACCCGCTTTATCATAAGGTTTAAAATGATCTATATAATATTCAATTTGTGATAAAGAAAGCGGGTTGAAATCCACTTCTGTTTTCTCGGCAAATAACTTTTTTTCGGAATCACGTAAAATGCAAACACCGGTGATCACGTAATGCGTTTTACCAGAAAGATTAGAAAGGATTTGAATGGCTTCTTCCCGATCTTTTGGCTTCCCAATAATTTTATTTTCCAAAACCACCACTGTATCAGCTGCAATAATCGTTTGTCCATTACTGCTATGTTGAATTTTCAATTTTTCCTGCACAGCAATTGCTTTATTTTCTGCAATATGCATGGCTATTTCTGCAGCCGATAACGTTTCAGGGTAGCTTTCATCACTTTCGGACACAATCACTTCAAAAGGAATTTCTGCCAGTTCCAGCAATTGTTTCCTCCGCGGTGATCCTGATGCTAAAATAATTTTATTCATCTTTAATAATCAACATTTTAAAAAAAGATCATTGAAACAATTCCGGTAAACATAATGAATTTCACCACTGAACTTAATTGATGAAATTCAGCTGCTGTGGTAGCTTTGTACAATTTCTTTAAAACCCAAAGCAAGGGAATGATAATGGTAATGACAGAATAAAGAACCGAAATCCACCAACCCAGCTGGATTACATAAATTTGTATTGCCACCAGCATTCCGGTCAAAACCACAATCCAAACGCCGGTAAAAACTTTTGCAACTGGCATTCCCCAAACGATTGGCATTGTTTTACAATCATATTTCAAATCGCCCTCAACATCTTCCATGTCTTTGATCACTTCGCGAACAAGCGAAATAATGAACGCAAAACCAGCATATAGGAAAGACAGTTTCAATAAACTTTGCCACACCACATCACCCGGAGAAATTCTAAAACGATATTCAGCAAGCGTAAGAACAAGAATCACCCATGCAGTTAAAAGTGAAATCAGAATATTACCAATTAATATCTTCCTTTTGAAAGTACTTGAATAAAACCAAAGAATATTAATAGCAAGAAAATTAAAAAGGGGAATAAGATAGTTATTAAGTTTATAGCCGATATAAATACTTATTAGTAAACCAATCAACGAGAGAAGGGCATGTAAAAGGATGGCTGATCTTCTTTTAATAAATTTTCCAATGATCACTTTAGACGATTTATTAACCTGGTCTATGTTAACATCAAAATAATCATTGATAATATATCCTGCAGCGGCGATTGACACAGAAGCAAACACTAGTAAATAAAATAAACTTTCCGAGAGTTTAATGCTTTCGTATCCTGAATGAGAATTCTGATAAACAAATGGTAAAATGAAATACCTGAAAAGCATTTGCGTAAGCACAATAAAAAAAAGATTGGGCCAACGAATCAATTTAAAAAATGCTTTGACAGAATTCATACCTAAAATTATAAAATCAACAAATCATGTTGAAGCAATATTATTGTTTAATGTCCATTTATCATTTAGTTTCAGAACTTTTTCAATCACATCTCTCACACAACCACAACCGCCTGTAAAAGGTGAAATATAAGAAGCAATTTGCTTTATTTCAAATGCAGCGTCTGCAGGACAAGCAGCAATTCCTGCCATTTTCAAACAAAAATAATCAGGGATATCATCTCCCATAAAGAGCAATTCATTCAAGGAAATACCTTTTTCGGTTACATAATTTTTTAGAAAATCTTCTTTGTTCTTTATATCCATAAAAACTTCATTCACACCGAGTCGAATCAAACGGTCACGAACAAACGTAGATTTGCTGCCAGAGATTATCACAATATTAAAACCAGACCGGGCAGCCAGTTGCAGTGCATATCCATCCCGAATATTCATTTTGCGAAGCCAGTTATTCTCAGCATCTACAATTATATTTCCATCAGTAAGAACACCATCCATATCAAAAACAAATGTTTTGATCACTTTAAAACGCGAAAGAATTTGCATGGGAAAATGATTAAGAAGCGGAATAAATTTTTATCTGCATTTCAATAAAGTAAAATAATTCTCAAAGATACAGGCTAATCATCTACCCGCGATTTTCTGTGTAATTTTATAATACTTTCTGAAAGTTTCACGTAAATGTATTTCATGTCCGGATGAGAAGAGAGTGCCTGCAAATGCCGGTTTAATGTAAAAATATCATCCCTGAGAGCGGGGCCTGTTTGTGAAAGAAAAGGAGACATCTCTTCAGCCCTGTTTTTGGTTTCGTTAATTAGAGGAAATAAAGTCTTCCAATCGAGGTTTTCTTTTTTACAAAACATCTCCGTAAGTGCGTAAAGTTGATTGGTAAAGTTGCTTACAAAAACAGCAGCCACATGATAGTTTAATCTTTCTTTGTCATTAGCATGATGTACATTATCGGAAAGGGATTTTGCAAAATCTTTGATTCTGTATAAAGTTTCCGCACTATTTCCATCCACAAGAAAAGGGATCTCCGGAATATGAACGCTGTTTTTTGAAAGAGTTTGTAAAGGATACAATACCCCGTAAGTACCAGAAATATTTTTAAGCGCATTTATAGAAACTGCTCCGGCAGTATGAACTACAAGTTTATTTTTCAGCCCGGTAAATTTTTCAATATGATCGAGTGCAACATCCTGTAAAGCCACAATATATATATCTGCTTTCTCAAATTTGGACACTTCTAATCCCGAAGAAACGGCAGAATATGACTGCGCCAGCATTTTTGCGTTTTGTTCATTACGACTTGCAATCTGCACAATCTTATGCCCGGCTATTGAGATTACCTTACTTAAAATAGTCGCAGTATTTCCTGATCCAAGTATTACAACATTCATAGTTACCTTTTAAATACAAAGTCTATTTTTTTTACAACCATCCAATAAATTCTGCATCGTTTTTAAAAAAAATATACATAAACAGTTAAATTATTGAGTTTTTTAAAATCTTCCTTGTATTTTAAACAAAATTTTAAAAAGTCTCTAATTGTTACTCAGAGGGGTTTACGAAGATAATTAAGTATGTTTATATTGCAAATTTTGCATTTAAGGTGGCATTTTTAATTTTTAAACTAATATTGCATCGACAGAAATTTTGACGATATTAGAAAGTCCACATTAATAGTAGTGGCAAAAAAGAAGTTTATGGCGAAAAATTTATTAATAGTTGAGTCTCCGGCTAAAGCAAAAACCATCGAAAAAATACTGGGAAGTGATTTTGAGGTAAAGAGTTGCTATGGACACATTCGTGATCTTGAAAAGGATGACATGGGAATTGATATAAATAACAATTTTAAACCCCGGTACAAAGTACCTGACGAAAAAGCAAAGGTGGTTAGAGATCTGAAACAGTTTGCTAAAAATTCAGACACCGTATGGCTGGCATCGGATGAGGACCGTGAAGGAGAAAGTATCAGCTGGCACCTTGCAGAAGTATTGGGATTGGATGTGAATACTACTAAAAGGATTGTATTTCACGAAATTACCAAACCGGCAATCAATGCAGCAGTGCAAAATCCGAGGTTGATTGATATGAACCTGGTTAATTCCCAGCAGGCCCGAAGGGTATTAGACAGGTTGGTAGGATTTGAACTATCGCCGGTATTATGGAGAAAAATCGGGATGAAAGGCGGACTTAGTGCAGGAAGAGTACAAAGCGTAGCTGTAAAATTGATTGCCGAAAGAGAAAGGGAAATTAACCAGTTTGTGGCTACAAACAGTTTTAAAATTGAAGCTACATTAGCTGCAACAGATACCTCCGGGAAGAAGATTTCCTTTAAAGCTGAGGACGGCGGTACCCGAACAATAGAAGCAGCAGAAGATTTTTTAAGCAGGTGTAAAAATGCAACTTATTCTGTAAAAGATATAATTATAAAACCAGGAAAACGCACATCCGCTGC
>JBDTJV010000447.1:0-4249 GCA_039935675.1 Ginsengibacter sp.
TGAAGGCACAAACAGAACCTGGAGGACTAAAAATCCCAGCCATTTTTATTCAAAAAAAAATATTTACTGATTCTTTGCAACAAATAGTCAAGGATGTAAAGCTTGATGGAATTTATGATGCCGGAGATGATGGAAAGGAAAAAATTTCATTTGCAGTTATTGATTTGAACGGCCCAAAACCTGTTCTCGGTGGCGAAAATATGGGCAACTTTATATACCCGGCTTCTTTATACAAGATGTATGTGGCAATGGAAGTCTTAAAACAGGTAAGTGAAGGCAAGTATTCTTTATATAAAAGCTATGTTGTAAAATCTCCCAACGATGTAGATAAAGTTTCCGAAATCAGTTGGGATCCGAGGCCTCTATTAAAAGATGGCGATACGGTAACCGTTAATTATTTATTAGACCTTATGATTACGCGAAGTGATAATTCTGCGGCAAATTGTATGATAGATATTGCCGGAAGAGAAAATATAAATAAAACAATGCATGAAAATGGGTGGCAGGGCAGTGAAGTTACCCGGAAATATTTACCGAGAAAGTTTGAGGACCCTGGCTACGATACGATTCGGGGAACAAATACCTGCGCCTTGCATGCTGCAGAATTTATGTACAAAATTTATAAAAACGAACTGATTAATCCTTGGGTAAGTCAACAAATGAAAGTTTTATTAGGCAGGCAACTGGATACAACGAAACTTTCGACAGGCCTTCCCCGGGATGCAATGTTTTATCATAAATCCGGCTGGTGGAATTATTTTACTAATGATGCAGGAATTGTAGATGACGGAAGGATTAAATATATAATTGCTTTGTTGACACCAGTGCCCGAGGATGACATGCGTCCTAAATTTAAAGAACTTTCACAGCGGGTTTACCTTTTAATTAAAAATCTACACAACAAATAATTTATTTACGGCATACTATATGCTATTATGATTAAATAAATTAACCAATAAAAATAAAAATCATGAGTGTAGACAACAAACAACTCGCTGCCATACTTCTTGGAGCAGCAGCAGCTTTTGGCGCTTATAAATACAGTAACATGAGCGATGAAGAAAAGCAAAAAATGAGCGACAACATCAAAAATAAATTTCACAAACTAAAAGACGAAGCGGAAAACAGCGTGGATGGCGCTAAAAATTATTTTAGTGATTTAAAAGAAAAAGCAGGTGGAATGCTGAAGGAACATTTCCCAAATGTAGACAAGCATTTTGAAGATTTTTTTAGTAATGAAAAAGATGCAACCTCTCCTGTAGATTCTACTCCTGCAGCTTCATAAATTTAAAATAACTACAAACAAAAAAGGGACGTTTTCGATAAGAAAACATCCCTTTTTTTGTAAAGTAATAATTCCTTTTATTTGTTTGTTTACTGTTTCGGATATAATGATCGAATCAGAATTAATTGGCTAAACATTTACAGTTTCTTTAGGCTTAAAACCCTCTTTTAAAGTAACCGTTCTGTTAAAGACAAGGTTTCCTGGCTTGGAATCTTTATCAATACAAAAATAACCGTTACGCACAAACTGAAAATGTGAGCCGGTTTCCGAATGTTGCAAATGAGGTTCAATGAAGGCATTCTTGATAATATGCAAAGATTGAGGATTAATGAATTGTTTAAAATCTCCTTCTTCACCGGCTGGATTTTCTACAGTAAATAAACGTTCGTATAACCTTACTTCTGCTGTAGCAGCATCCCTTGCATTGACCCAATGAATTGTTCCTTTTACTTTTAAGTGACTCATGTCATGGCCGCTTTTGCTTTCAGGAAGATAGGTTGCATGAATTTCAGAGACATTTCCTGCATCATCTTTTTTGAAACTTTGGCATTGGATAATGTATGCACTTTTAAGACGGACCATTTGTCCTGGCGCAAGCCTGAACCACTTTTTGACAGGAATTTCCATAAAATCTTCTTTCTCAATCCACAATTCTTTTGAGAATGAAATAGCCCTTGTATTTTGAAGATCGTTTGGAAGATTCTCCGTTGTCAATTGTTCTGTATTATTATCATCATAATTATCAATGATCAATTTCACCGGGTCCAAAATTGCCATCACGCGATTGGCTGTCTGATTCAGTTCTTCACGGATACAAAATTCAAGAAGACTAATATCTATCAGATTATCACGTTTGGCCACACCAATCTTTTCACAAAAAGTTCTTATACTCAAAGGTGTATAACCTTTTCGTCTGAAAGCAGAAATAGTCGGCATACGCGGATCATCCCAACCGGTAACATAAGCTTCATTTACGAGTTGTAACAATTTACGTTTACTCATAACCGTAAAAGTCATATTCAGCCGCGCAAATTCATATTGATGAGAAGGAAATATTTCCAACTTTTCAATAAACCAATTGTATAATTCGCGATGCGGAACAAATTCCAAAGTGCAAATACTGTGGGTAATGTGTTCGATGCTATCGCTTTGTCCATGCGCAAAATCATACATCGGGTAAATACACCATTTATCCCCGGTGCGATGATGGTGTGCATGTTTGATGCGATAGATGATCGGATCACGCATCAGCATATTCTGATGACCCATATCTATTTTTGCACGCAATACCTTTTCTCCGTCTTTATATTTTCCATTCTTCATTTCTTCAAAAAGACCAAGGTTTTCCCCAACACTTCTGTTGCGAAATTCATTGTCTTTTCCCGCCTCTGTTGGAGTTCCCTTACTGGCAGCAATCATTTCTGAAGTACTGTCATCCACATAGGCAAGCCCTTTATGAATAAGCTTTACAGCGAACGAATACAATTCATCAAAATAATCGCTGGAATAATATTCGTTGCTCCACGTAAATCCCAGCCAACGAATATCTCCTTTAATACTATCTACATATTCTGTTTCTTCAGTAACAGGATTTGTGTCATCAAATCGAAGATTGGTGGTGCCATTGTAATTGCGTGCCAATCCAAAATTGAGGCAAATACTTTTGGCATGACCAATGTGTAAATAACCATTAGGCTCCGGTGGAAACCTCGTTAATATTCTCTTATATTTTCCGCTTTTAAGATCCTCTTCTACGATCTCTTCTATAAAATTCAAACTCCTGGCCTCCCCTAAATCCCCTCCAAAGGAGTGGACTTTTGAAATCTTCAATTCATCGGATTTATTATTTTTATTTAAGTCTTTTGACATTTTTTATTTTAAGTTTTCTTTATTCGAAATTTAGCATTTTTCAATAATCAGATTCCTGACAATGCGCCAACCAGAGCGTGTCCCTCTCCTTTGGAGAGGGGTTGGGGTGAGGCTTTTTACACCATGCTTTCCGCAATCAATTCTGCCAGATCTATCACCTGGACTTCATCTTCCTTTTTTTCAAACTTTACGCCGTCAGTAAGCATCATCATGCAAAAGGGACAATTGGAAGCAATTATTTTTGCGCCGGTACCAATCGCCTCCTGCGTCCTTTCTTCATTGATTCTTTTATTGCCTTTTTCTTCTTCTTTGAAAACCTGTGAACCGCCGGCACCGCAACATAAACCGTTACTGCGTGAACGTTTCATTTCCACTAATTCCACATCCAAAGCTTCCAATACTTTCCGTGGTGCTTCATAAATATTATTTGCACGGCCGATATAACAGCTATCATGATACGTAATTTTTTTGCCTTTGAAACTTCCGTTCTCTTTCATTTTTATTTTTCCTTCATCTATTAGCTGTTGAAGAAAAACAGTATGATGAACCACGTCATAATTGCCACCTAAAACAGGATATTCATTTTTTAAAATATTAAAACAATGCGGACAGGTGGTCACGATCTTTTTAATTCCATAGCCATCCAACAATTGAATATTCTGATAAGCCATCATTTGAAAAAGAAACTCATTGCCAGCACGTCTCGCAGGATCTCCATTGCAAACTTCTTCCTTGCCAAGGATGGCATAATTGATCCCAACTTTAGATAAAATTGTTGCAAAAGCTTTGGTAATTCTTTGTGCACGTTGATCAAAACTTCCGGCACATCCTACAAAAAATAATATTTCCGGAGTTTTACCTTCCGCCACCATTTCTGCCATCGTAGGAATATGCATACAGTATTATTTTTACGGCTAAAATACAACAAACAATTTTGATAAGACGCTTCCTATTCGCGCGTTTAAACTTAATTTTGCATCTTCTTAAAATTTTAATGAATTTGTTTAAAAAAATCAAAAACTGGGAACAGTGGCCTTTTAAAATTTTATATGCGCCGATTGCTCCAGTTTGGATTTGGTACATGATCAGGTCACG
>JBDTJV010000448.1:0-3087 GCA_039935675.1 Ginsengibacter sp.
TCTATACGAGTATTCTTTAAGCCTGCGCCAGGAATTTTGTGTTATTGAAGTATTACCATCTGCAAAAGACAAGAAATAAAAATCACAAATTTTTGTTTGTTTACTGTTGTAATTATTCATCATTGATGTGACAAAAACCTGTAATACTTCCTTTTTGGCATTGTCCTTGAATAGGAATAAAAAAAATTATGAAAAAACTTTATCTTTTATTTTTATTGGTCGCGTTTTCATTTTCCGGTTGCGACACTGCTAAAAGTATTTTACAATCCGTAGGTAACGCCACTAACGGTGGTTTAACAACAGATGAAGTTGTACAAGGTTTAAAACAAGCACTTCAATTTGGCACAGATTCGGCCACTACAAAATTATCCGCTCTTGATGGTTTTTATAAGGATGCGTTGGTTAAAATTGTGATGCCGCCAGAAGCACAAAATGTGGAGAAAACATTAAGAAATATTGGCCTTGGAGGTGTGGTGGATAATGCAGTTCTTTCAATGAACAGGGCTGCTGAAGATGCTTCAAAATATGTAGGAAGTATTTTCCTGAATGCTATAAAACAAATGACCATCCAGGATGCATTTGGAATTTTGAAAGGCGGTAACACAGCAGCAACAGATTATCTCAAACAAAAGACTACGGCTCAACTTACTACCGCATTTACACCAATTGTAAATAAATCTTTGGAAAAAGTAGATGCCACAAAATATTGGAAAGATGTTTTTACCGCCTACAACCGCTTTAGTAATAAACCCGTGAATACAGATCTTACTGCTTATGTAACGCAAAAAGCGCTTGATGGTTTATTCACTAAAATCGGCCTGGAAGAACAGGAAATACGTAAGGATCCAGCTGCGAGAGTTACAGATATTTTAAAGAAAGTATTTTCAAACCAAAATACCAATACAGCATCTATTTATTAATAAAAGAGATTATTAGTTAAAAGAAATTATAACATGGATATTTGAATTTATTTAAACGATGATGGAATCTTTATCTCTCTGCGTTTTTCACTGCATCTTCCAGTGATTCGTAAGTTTCATCATAAGAATCCAACCTCTTATCATTAATAAAAAAAGTAGGTGTGCCATTAACTCCGCCCCGGATACCGCTTTCAATATCACTTTCAATTTGCGACATCACATTTTCACTATCATAATCTTTTTCAAATTGATCAATATCAAGGTTTAAAGACTCAGCGAAATAAATAAAATTATTCTTATTCAGCTGGCTTTGTTGTTCATAAAGAAGATCGTGCATTTCCCAAAATTTATTCTGAAGTGCTGCAGCTTCGGCCGCCTGTGCAGCCCCCAGGGCTTCAGGATGAGACTCCTGTAAAGGAAAATTTCTGAACACAAAAACAAGATCATTTGGAAATTCCCTCATCAGTTTTTTAACCAGTACAAAAGCTTCTCCGCAATGAGAACATTGGTAATCTCCATACTCAACTAAAGTGATTGTAGCACTGGATTTTCCTTTCTTATGATCCAGCGAACCGACTGGTGTTCTTAATGTAGACATAATTTACTTATTTATTTATTAACATCCTTATTATCAGTATTCATTTTTTCAAGTTCATCTATTATTATGTCTGCACCCGGATTAATTCCAACCGGCGAAAGATAACTCCACGCTATCACTCCATTTTCATCCACAATAAATAATGCCCTGGTACTGGTTCCGTTGCTCCCGTCATAAGCACCATATTCTTTAGAAACTTTCCCTTTGGGTTCAAAATCCGCCAGTAGTGGAAAATGAATATTTTTCGATTTTGAAAAAGCAAGGTGACTCCATTTGCTATCCACAGAAATCCCGATCACTTCTGCACCATATTTTTGAAATATTTTTCTTGTTTCATTGTATAGACTCATTTGATCACTACATACCGGGCTCCAATCGGCGGGATAAAAAGCGAGGATAACTCTTTTCCCTTTCATATCGGACAATTTTAAAGTTTGATCCGGTGTACTGTTTAACTCAAAATCCGGTGCTGGTGTGCCTTTTTGTAAGATCATATTTTAATTATAAAACTTCAATAAAAAAAAATTGAAAAACATTTACTTAATCAACAAGGATAATGCCGTTTTATTGAAAAATAAATTCGTCAAAAATGATTTAGCTATTTTCGAAAATGAAAAGCCTTTTTTAAAAATGTTTTGCTAAATAAGGAAATATTTAAGGTTCATGTCGACTCACAACGTGTTTTAGAAATAGAATGATAGCTTTGCAAAAAAATGTCCATGATGGAAATTAAACCAATTAAAAGAAATGTGAATATTGTAAAGCTTTCCCAGGATCATCATGCGAGTCTTTTATTCTGCTGGAAAATCAGGCAGGGAATTAAATATCATATTGAATTTGATCGATTAAAACAATACGTGGAATATTTCTGGAATACCCATTTTTCGGAACATTTTAAGGAAGAAGAACAATTTTTATTTAAATCCTTTATTGATGAAAATGTTGAAAAGGCAATAGAAGATCATCATAAAATAAAAGAATTGATTAGTAAATTATCCTACGAAATACCCGCGAAAAGAAATGAACTATTGTCCGAACTCGCAGATACAGTCAACCAACATGTACGGTTTGAAGAAAGAATTTTATTCCCTCACCTTGAAAAAAAATTATCTGATGAACAACTGGAAATTATTGGCACTCAAATAAATGAAGAACCATTACAGGATAATTACCACGATAATTTCTGGACAAAATCAGTTTCTCTGTAAAAGCTTATTTTTTATCCATTCAATTCTTTCCGAAAAATAATTGCTTATAGTTAATGATAACACATACAAGAGATATTTTTTTTACCCTTATTTACCAGGACGAAGAAATACAAATTGCCACATACGAAGGTGAATACCGCAACCTGATGATCCTGATCAATGAGAAAATATATGTCGAAGATTTCGGAGAATGTAAAGGTATAGGCCGCTGTGGCACCTGCCTTGTAGAGGCAGAAGGACTTTCAGCCGCTGCTGAAATTATGGAAAGAAATGAAAAAGCCACTCTTGAAAAATCAGCGATAAAAAAACAAAACCTGCGCTTATCCTGTCAAATAATGATCAATAATTCATTGCAAAACAC
>JBDTJV010000449.1:0-2888 GCA_039935675.1 Ginsengibacter sp.
ATAGAGATTAAAGTCAATAAGGCTTCGCGTATAGAATGAAATGCGAAGTACATACTGAAAAAAATAATCACCAGCACAAATGGTAAAATCAACTTTAATGTTCGTTCACTGCTGATAAGGTTTTCGAACTCTCCGCTCCAGTCAATAAAAAAACCCTTTGGCATTTGGCCTATTGATTCATTCAATTTTTCCTGCGCTTCTTTCACAGTGCTTCCCAAATCTCTTCCTCTCACATTAAACAACACAGTGCCCCGCAATAACGCATTTTCAGAATTAATCATTGGCGGCCCTTCCGTCATTTTTACATCCGCCAATGCTCCCAACGGTATAGGCCCAAATCCGGCAGTTTGCACTTGTAACCTTTTTAACGATTCCATATTATCACGGAAATCCTGTCCAAACCTGGCATTGACAGAAAAGCGTTGCCTGCCCTCCACCGTGGTAGTAATTTGTGCACCGCCCAAAGCGCTTTCAATCACAGCGTTTACATCATCAACGCTCAGATTGTACCGCGCCATTTCTTGTCGATTCAAATTAATGTCAATATACTTTCCTCCTGTAATCGGCTCTACATACAAATCTTTGATACCTGGAATTCCCTGCAAGTCATTTTTTATCACTTGCGCGAATGCGTAAATACTGTCCAGGTTTTGACCATACACTTTTACGCCAACATCAGTCCTGATGCCGGTTGAAAGCATATTGATCCGGTTAATAATGGGTTGTGTCCAGCCATTAGTAACACCCGGAATTTGCAACTTGCTGTTAAGTTCATTGATAATGCTGTCTTTCGTAACTCCTTTACGCCACTCATTCTGTGGTTTTAACATTACAATAGTTTCAATCATGCTGATGGGAGAATTGTCTGTAGCGGAGTTTACCCTTCCCGCTTTACCGAGGACGGACTTTACTTCAGGTTCTCTTGCAAGGATTTTATCCTGGACCTGCAAAATTCTTTTTACTTCTGCATTGGAAACATCAGGCAAAGTAACCGGCATAAAAAGAATGGTTCCTTCATCCAAAGGTGGCATAAATTCTGTTCCCAGACTCATCACCATCGGTACGCTAACTGCAAGCGCTATAATCATGACTGTTATTGTTGTTTTGCGCCATTTTATACAGGTTCGTATGACAGGCTCATACACTTTTTCTAAAAAGCGATTTATAGGATTTGCGCGCGCAGGCCTAAACTTCCCATGCATAAAAAAAGATAATAGAACTGGCGCGAGTATTATCACCAAAATGGCGTCAATGGCCATGATGAAGGTTTTGGTATAAGCAAGAGGATGAAACAATTTCCCTTCCTGTCCTGTCAATAAAAAAACAGGAAGAAAGGAAGTGATGATAATAACGGTTGAGAAAAAAACACCACGCGATACTTGTTTACAAGCAAGCTCTATGATTGATAAACGAATATCGTTTGGTATTTTTTTGTATGATTTTTTCCATTTCATTTTTTACAAATTAAATTTTCTTTCAGCTTTCAGCCTTAAGCTCATTACTCTTTATTTTGCCATTCCGATAAATGACTATATGCATTTTCACTCATGATAATTCCATTGTCAACGATAACACCTATCACAAGGGCCACGCCGGTTAAAGACATAATATTGGATGAAAATCCGAATGCATTCAGCAAAATGAAACTGATGGCAATAGAGATAGGAATTTGGATAATGATGCTTAATGCACTACGCCAGTGAAAAAGAAAAAGAATGACTATGATACACACGATGCTTATTTCTTCTATTAATTTATCCTTGATGTTTTTGATTGCCGCTTCAATCAAATTGCTCCGGTCATAATCTATTTTGAAAGAAACTCCTTCCGGCAAGCCTTTCTGCACGTCAGCCATTTTTTTCTTTACCAGCCCAATTACCTTATCCGCATTCTCTCCATAACGCATTATCACTACGCCACCTACCACTTCGCCATCGCCATTTGCGTCAACAATGCCGAGCCGAAGATTGCCTCCCATCTGTACCGTCCCGACATCTTTTACACGAACAGGAATTCCGTTAATATTGCTCAGCGCTATGTTTTCTATGTCAGTGATGTTTTTGATATAACCTAATCCACGGATAATATAACCCATACCTCCCATGTCTAATTTCCTTCCTCCGACATCATTATTATTAGCGCGTACTTTTTTGATTACGTCCATCATCGAAATGTTGTAGAACTGCAGCTTTAAAGGGTCCACCACTATCTGGTATTGCTTTTCAAATCCACCAAACGAACCTACCTCAGCCACTCCCGGAACTGTTTGCAACGCAAATTTTATATACCAATCCTGCAAGGCTCTCTGCTCTCCCAAGTCCATTTTCGGCGCATCCAAATGATACCAGAAAATTTGTCCTACGCCGGTTCCGTCGGGACCAAGCGTTGGTGTAACACCTTGCGGCAACAACCGCTGCGCATAATTCAGCTTTTCAAGTACCCGTGTCCGTGCCCAATAAATATCCACATCATCATCAAAAATTACATACACGAAACTCATCCCAAACATAGAAGTGGCGCGTATATCTTTCACTTTTGGAACGCCTTGCAGATTACTCACCAAAGGATAGGTAACCTGATCTTCCATAATCTGCGGGCTTTGTCCTTGCCACTCAGTAAAAACAATTACTTCGTTCTCACTTAAATCCGGAATGGCATCCACCGGATTGTTTTGCACAGCAAACAAGCCCCATACGAACAAGCCAGTTGCCACCACCAAAACGATGTAACGGTTTTTTAGTGACCAGGAAATAATTTTTGAAATCATATTATTTTCTTTAGAAGAAATAGTAAACAGAAAAAGGATTGATTTTTTTTAATTGCAGTAAACCAACATTTATGTTGATTTTTTATTTTGTTGTTTAATTTCTTTTGAAAAGAAATAAAAA
>JBDTJV010000450.1:0-2517 GCA_039935675.1 Ginsengibacter sp.
TACCCTGCGTAAAAAGGCCCGAAAAAAGACACCTTTAATTCACCAACTGTTTCGGCACCTACAAATTTGGCTTTGCCAACTGATTTCTGTTCTTTGTTTTTCTTAAAATTATAGCCACGGTTTATCACTTTAATATTTCCGTTATTCTTAAGCGAATATTCAGCGGTAACATTATTTAGATTCTTTTCAAAACTGTAATCAAAACGTGCAATTTCAAACCATTTACCTAAATATTTTGTTTTGTCAAAATTATCTACGGCGCTAACTCCTTTGGGAATAGTGCGGCAGGAATGTAATAGGAGCGAGGTGCCGGTTATGGCTATTAAAGCTCCTGTAACTACGTGTTTTCGTTTCATCAATACATGAATTAGTGAATAAAATAAATGATTGTCTTCTTGTTCTAAAGGTTCCTTTTTGCCAATCGGTTTTTTAAAAGCAATGATCGGGCCAAGGGACATCCGATATTCCGTAATATAGTTTGATGAATCAAAAAGCAGGTAATGTGTTGTTGCATTTTCTATAAAAAGATAATGTAAAATCAGGTGCTTATTCCTTGGATACTGCACCAGGATTTAATGAATTGAAGAAAAATTCCGGAATAAATCGGTTTGATTTACATAATTATTCTTTGTAATTTAGCCATACCTTCATTGCTGGATCACCAACTCCGAACCGGACAAATTTTGAAAAATGGAAAAGAAAAACCAAACTAAGGCGGGACTAATTTTCGGTACATTCATGACCATATTTTTCTTTGTGCAATCCTTATTTACAAGTGATAACCTGGATACAAAAAATATCTTCATCTCTGCGATCGTAGCCGTTTTTTGCGGGGCAACAGCAGGTTTCTTATATGCCTGGACCGTTGGTAAGTTTGCCAATTCTAAATGGGTAGATAAACAAACGATGATTACTGCAGAACCTGGTGAAAACATTTTGTTTGATACGCCTGCTAACCATTTTAAAGGCATTGAAGGGGTAGGAGGCAAATTGTACCTGACCAATAAAAGAGTAGTCTTTAAATCCCATAAAATCAATTTTCAAAAACACCAACTTTCAATCAACCTTTCCGATATTAAAAAAGTGGATAGATATAGGCCACTTGGCATTGCAAACAATGGAATATTGATCAAAACATCAGGTAACAAAACTGAAAAATTTGTAGTAGAACAAAGGGATGCATGGATGGATCATTTGACCGAAAATATTGCATTGAAATTGGGATAGGAACTGGTTTCTTCTTCTACAATTAAAGCCAATGTGAGGCGCAAAAATCCGCCGAATCATGTCATTGGCAGGCGCAACAATTAAATTGTATTTGACGTTAATTTCATTTGTGCCGAGGCAAAATTTTCGTTTGACGGGCTCTTTGCAAAAAGCGCAGTTTCCTTCGCCGCCAAATTTCGTCATTGCAAGGCCCAACAATTAGATTTCATTTATTGGTCAGCGCTTCAGGCTGAAAAGTCTCTATTGAGCTATGAATCATAATCTCAACTATTTGTTTGTTTACTGTACTTTTCTTACCGCTGAAAATTCATTTTCATGCACAGCCGTGCAAGCCCTAACGTTGGCGTTAATAATTCGGAACTAACTAAAAGAACATATCTTAAATTTATTTGATGGTAAAAATTGTCTACTTCCCAACATCTGAACAGCCAAATCAAACTGATTGAAATTTGTGCTGGTTTATGTAGAGGCATTTGCTTTACCTCAACGTTTTAAGATGTGTACGCTTACATACTATTCACTGTTCGTTTTCGAACATACAGTGTCGAGCTTATTTTCTAAAACCCTTACCTGTAAAGGTTTCCAGGTTTGGCATACGAATTGAATTCATCCGCTGCAAAAATATTACCTGTACATTATCTTTAAAGTATTCATCAAAAAAACAAATTATGAAACAAAGTTATCACACAGCCTTCCATATACAAATCAGCAAAAAAATATACCTTATTGTATTTTTATTATTTACTTCTTCCTTTTCTTTTGCGCAGCAGCATAAAATTTCCTATGAACAGCTTAAAGAATATCAAGGCATTTATGAATATCCAAACCATCTGAAAGTTTCGTTTGCTGCATCTCCCAAAGACACCGCATTAATAGCCATTATTAATCAAAGCGAGTATTTATTAAAAAATGAAAGCCCTGATGTTTTTTCTACAAAGTATGATACCATTCACTTTTTAAGAGATTTACATAAAGCACTGTCCGCATACATTTCCAAAAAAGATACATTTAAATTAATAAGCAAAAATGTTTTCTTTCCTAAAACAATGTGGTATCCGAGGCTTAAAGGAAATGATGTATATCAGTATAAAATTCCTGAAAATCTTTATGATGGTTTAACTGTTGGCGATGTTAATAAAACCGTTTTAGATACTTCATTGCTAAGTGAGATGATGCAAAAAATTATTAATGGTACCTATCTTAATGTTCACAGTGTTCTGATTATAAAAGATGGCAAGTTGATATTTGAACAATATTTTTATCAATATAATAAAGACAGCGTGCAGGAAA
>JBDTJV010000451.1:0-5879 GCA_039935675.1 Ginsengibacter sp.
GAATTTGTGAATAAAGAATTAGAAGAATTGAGATTTTTAAAAGAGCAATTAAAAAATCCAAAAGATACACACAAGGCACTGGAATCCCTTTTCGCAGAAAAAGAAAAACTAAATAAGCAGGTTATTCACTTAGAATCCCAAATACTATCAACAGTAAACGAACAAATAAGAAGGAATTCTGTTTTGATAAACGGGATAAATTTTATAGGCGAAATCGTTTCCTTGTCAAGCATTGAATCCATGAAAAAACTGGTTTCTTTACTAAAAGAAAATCTAAAAGATTTTGTCATCGTATTGTGTGCGAATATTGAGGGCAAAGCGAATGTAGTTGTCGCAATTGGGGAGGATGTTGTTTCTACAAAAAAACTGGATGCTGTAAAAATTATTAAGGAACAAGTTGCCCCTTTAATAAAAGGCGGGGGAGGTGGACAAAAAATGCTGGCCTCTGCAGGAGGTCAGGATGTTTCAAATTTTAAAGAAGTAATTGAGAAACTAAAATCGTTGTTATAGCGCGGCTCGATTTCAAAAAATGAAAACTAAACACGAAATTATAATTTACTGGAGCAATGAAGATAATTGTTTCATCGCTGAACTATCGGAACTTTCGGGTTGTGTTTCTGACGGAAAAACATATTTGGAAGCATTGAAAAATATAGAACTTATTATCCAGGAATGGATTGAAACTGCACAACTCATTGGAAGGAATATTCCTGAACCAAAAGGGAAACTAATGTATGCCTGACATTTCTCCGCAAAATTTTATGTTAACGTTAATCTATTAATCTTACTGAAAATTTGTTTTCTTATTCGCCTGAATTAATTTGGGAATAATCAAATTTTTTTATTCTAAAATATATAAAAATGAAAACAATTTTTAAAGCTGCAATTTTCACAATTTGTTGCGGATTGTTAAGCAGCGTGGGTTTGGCCCAAAAAGAACCCTCAAAAATCAAAAAAAATGAAGAGATAATTATTCGTAAAAATGATGATTCTCCCGGGAAAACCATTATTGAAATAGACAGCAATAACATAACGGTAAATGGGAAACCTCTTTCAGAATATAATGGAGATGTAAGTGTTTTTAAAAGAAATTATATGTCCCCAGGTGAAAATAATTTTTTTCAATTTCCGCAGGGAAATATAAATATGACCACTAATACGAATACTGCATTCCTGGGCGTGCTTACCTCTAAAACGGACAAAGGTGTGGTGGTAAAAAATGTGATCGATTCAAGTGCCGCAAAAAATGCCGGTTTGCAAACTGATGACATTATTACAAAATTTGGAGACAAAGAAATTTCCTCCCCTGAAGATCTAAGGAACGCAGTTGGCAATTATAAACCTGGAGATAAAGTGACAGTTAATTATCTCAGAAATGGAAAAAATAATTCAGCAGAAGTAACGCTGACTAAAAGTATCGGCAATGCCAACGTTTACGGGATGCAAAGATTTGACGACATGATGAACAGCATGTCTCCGAATCGCAATTTTAATTTTAAGATGATGCCTATGCCGCGAAATAATTTTGGTTTCAATAATAATAATCAACCCAAGCTTGGATTAAAAATTGAAGATACAAAAGATGATACCGGTGCCAGGGTTCTGGATGTAACACAAGGATCAGCCGCAGAAAAAGCTGGTTTGAAATCCGGTGATATTATTACTGAAGTGAATGGAGAAAAAGTAAAAGGAGTCGGTGATATAAGAAATGAAATGATGAACGCTGATAGTAAGTATGATTATAATTTCAAAGTAAAAAGAGATAAAAATGAAAAAAGTTTTGAAATAAAAATTCCAAAAAATTTGAAAAAAATCGATATCTAAAAAATCAGTCTTTTCATTATTTGATTATGAAAGAATAATATTTTAAAAGAAATTATAGAAAAGTTGCCGGCCTGTAAGGTTGGCAATTTTTTTATTCAAAAGCCCGATTGATAAATTTGACCAGCGGCATTAAAGCCTTGAATGCATCAACAGATTTATTTAATAAATCTGGAGAAAGTATTTCTTCATCTGAAAGGTTTTTTGTGGCAATAAAACTTTTCATTCTTAAAAACCCGGCTGCAGGATTTTCTTTTTCGTATCCTTTTGGAATATTAACAAGCATCTGCTTTTCGTCTATTTCCAGTTCTTTATAATGGAGTTTAAAGTCATTTTTATTAATGATCTTTTTGAATTCAGGAAAACAATAATCAATTTCCTGGCGTAATTTTTTTAGCTCAATTGCCTCGGGCATCCAAAGGCCACCGCCTACAAAACTATTGCCTCCCGGTTGCACGTGAAAATAATAACCGGCGCTCACCGACTTTTTTCCGCCCTTATTAAAAGAAGCGCTCAGGTTGATTTTATAAGGAGTTTTATTTTTTGAAAAACGAATATCGCGGTTGATTCTAAAGGTGCAATTTTTTGCGGACAGTTCTTTCAAATCTGCATCAAACAAAATCATTTTTTCTAATAGTAAACCAACAAATTCACTGAAATTTTCTTTTGCAGCAATATATTTTTCACGGTTTTCGTCGAACCAAATTTTGTTGTTATTCTTTTTCAGTGATTTTAAAAATGCCACCGTTTTAGGAGAAATCAATGGATAAAATTTTGTGGTTAATTTATTTAAATTGTCCGTTACCAAAATAGAAGATAGACACTCATAATTAAGAACTAAATCTTTGCCCAATTCTCGCCGTTTTTAATTCTGTAGATCGTCATTGGGCTCACTTTATATTTTTCGGCTATTTGCTGATGGGTCAGTTTTCTTTTAGGATTAGAAAGCAAGGTCTTGATCGCTTTCACCTGTACAGTATTCAGCTTTGGCCCTTTTGTCCTGGCAGTTTGTATTTTTTTATAAGCTAACTTCTGTGGACTATTTTGCTGGTGATCTATCATTTCCTTTTGCGAAGACCATTTTAAATTACTGTTGTTATTATCAGTTTTATCGTGATTTATATGGATCACAAATTTTTGTTTTGGAGAACTTTTCGGATTAAAAAGTTTAGCAATTTCACGGTGAAGATAAATAGTTTGACTGCCCGCACCTATCCGTAGATTTAATGTCTTATACCCTGATGTAAGTGAGCCTTCTAATATTTTTCCATCCTCAAACATATCTTCGCGAAAACTTGAAGCCCGGCCCTGAGAGGATACTGCGTATTTATTTCGCATTGATTGCCATCCTTTGAATTTAAGAGGTTTCCAGATTTCATCTTGAATTTTTTTGACCATGGATTAATTTTTACGGATGAAGTTACAAAACTAACTTTGTAACAGTTTTAAAAAATCATCTTCATTAATAACTTTTACTGATTTTATTTTTCGTGCTTTTTCTAACTTACTTCCTGCTGATTCCCCAGCGACAAGATAATCCAGATTGGCGCTTACCGATGAAAGCAACTTACCTCCATTTTCCTCGGCCAGTTTTTCTGCGCCACTTCTTTTTAGCGTTGGCAAGGTTCCTGTAAATAAAAAAGTAAAGCCAGAAAGTTTCCCCGTTGTTGGTTCTGTTCTATTGCCTTGCATGTTTAGCCCTTTATCAGCAAGCTGTCCAAGCATCTTCATATTGTCTTCATTATGAAAGAAATCAAAAACACTGTCTGCTACTTTTGAACCTATATCCTTTAATTGTTGTAATTCTTCAATGGAAAAATTGGCAAGATCAAAAATGGTATCCACACTTTTCGATAAAGTTTTTGCGGTTGTTTCACCTACATATCTTATTCCTAAACCATAAATAAGACGATTTAAACTTTGGTTCTTCGAATTGTTGATGGCAGTTTTGAGGTTGTCAACAGATTTTTGTTTGAAGCCTTCGAGCTCAGTAATTTTTTCAAAATCAATGGAATAGATCGAAGGAATAGTGCTGATGTATCCAAGGGTATAAAATCTTCTCACGTTCGCTTCGCCAAAAGTTTTGATATCCATTGCATCCTTACTTACAAAATGAATGATTCGTTCGATCACCTGCGCCGGACAATTAATATTTACACAGCGCAAAACGGCTTCTCCTTCTGGTTTTATCAGCGGATCGCCACATACGGGGCAGTTGGCTGGAAAGACAATCTTCCTTTCAGTCCCAGTTCGCAATTCAGTTAAAGGCTTAACGATATACGGAATTACATCACCCGCTCTTTCCACTATCACTGTGTCGCCTATTCGTAAATCTTTTTCTTCAATGATCCCTTCATTAAAAAGCGAAACCGAACCGACAGTAACGCCTCCAATCGGAACCGGTTCAATTTTTGCAACAGGGGTAATCGATCCTGTTCGGCCTACCTGGAATTCGACATGAATCAATTTGGAAGTTGCCTGTCGTGCCTTAAATTTATAAGCAATTGCCCAGCGTGGATGATGAGTGGTATTTCCAACCTGTTGTTGAATTTCGATTTCATTTACTTTCACGACGATTCCGTCAATTTCATAAGGAAGCTCGTCTCTCTTTTTTTCAAAATCCAGGCAGAAATTAACAACATCATTAATATTACTAAACACTCTTTTTTCCTTAACCGGGGTTCTAAATCCGCACTCAGAAAGCATTTGAAGAATTCCTGAATGCGTATTCAATTCTTCAGGATATTTATTCAAACCCTTTTCATTCAATTCGATAAAACTTACATGATAAAGAATTGCCTCCAGTTTTCTTTTTCTTACCGCAGCCGGATCTTTCATTCTTAATGATCCCGCCGCCGCATTCCTTGGATTAGCGAGCGGTGGTAATCCTTCTTCAGCAAGGGACAAATTATATTGTTTAAAGTTTTCTTTATTCAATAAAACTTCTCCGCGAATCTCAATTTTGCTGATCCCATATCTTGCAAATTTTGCCGATAAAGGAATAGAACCTATCTGCCTGATATTGGTGGTGATATCATCCCCTGCTGCACCATCGCCCCGGGTAGCTCCGCGAACCAAAAAATCATTTTCATAAATCAGGGAGATGCTTGCGCCATCATATTTAGGTTCTGCACTAAAAGTAATGTGCTGATGATCTGCCAAAGTTTTTAAACGATTTTCCCATGCTATCAAATCGTCGGGATTATAACTGTTTTCAAGACTTAACATGGATACCAGGTGAGGTACTGTTATAAATTCCGTATTAAGACTACTTCCTACTCTTTGTGTAGGCGAATCAGCGGTGATAATGGAAGGGTCTTCTTTCTCAAGCTTTTCTAATCTTTTAAAAAGCTGGTCATATTCGACATCAGAAATCAACGGTTCATTTAAAATATAATAGCGGTATTCGTGAAATCGAAGCACGTTTCTTAACTCAACTACATCGTTCCTGTCATTTTTTAATAAAATAGAGGTAGTAGTTTCTAAATTTTTTGTATCTGAAGCTGTATACATGGATTCCTTTTGAAAAAAATAAAACTACAAAAAAAGACAATTAATTAAAGAGCGGGAATGGATTAATTCTGATTATTTGTTAATTTATCTTAACGATGCAATCAGATTCAGGCTTCTAACTTGCTCCTTTAAAGTAAAATACCGTTTTCGATTTTACATTCTTTCTAAAGTTTATTATCTTTCGCACCGCTTTTAAATATGCCATTTACCACTTATCCAACTGTTAATTTTAGAAAGAATCAAATCATTATTTTTGTTTTTATGTATATCAAAATTAATTTACTGGTCATTTTTATTCTGCTCCTATCAACCGGCTATTCTCAAAAAAAATGGACGCTCCAGGAATGTGTGGAATATTCAATGAGCCATAATATTTCTGTAAAACAATCAGATCTGCAAACAACGGTAGCATCCATCAACTTTAAGCAAAGTAAGCTTTCCCAGATTCCTTCTCTTAGTCTTACAAACAGCGATGGATTAAATTATGGAAAATCAAAAAATCCTTCTACCGGAATTTTGGAAAACCAGAATTATTTTTCAGTTGG
>JBDTJV010000452.1:0-4155 GCA_039935675.1 Ginsengibacter sp.
CCACCCCCAAAATGTTGATAAACCGTCGCAACTTCTTTGTTTGAATGTGCATATTCCAGGAACATTCTTAGCCCTCTGTTTGTTTCCTTTTCCGATGCTGGTTTCCATAATGTTTGATTAATGACAACATACATTCCACCTGCTCCATTTACAAGGCTGTTGTCTTCAATACGATTGAATTTTCCCGTATGATTCCAAATACCCACGCGAAGATTTCCATCAGCTGCATTACCTGAAAGGTGGTTCCATGTAAGCCCCGTTTCTCCTATCAATAATGTGCCATATAAAGTTGGCTGAACGGATGCGGGTTTACCGGAAAAATCAAGAAAATGATCACTCCTATTTGCCGCATAGGCCGCTACACTGGCATAAAATAATTTACCGGGTGTAAAAAAAAGATTGACACTTGGCTTAGGATCGGGGAAGGTTGGAAATACGAATAAAGTAGGGGTAACGTGCGCTGAACTTGTCATAAAATCCAATCCATTGTCAATAAGGCTGAATTCAGCATTGGCATCCACTTTCCCCACCTTTAATCGCAGGGTGTTGTGAAAGAATTCCTGCTGATACCAAAATTCAAACATTTGCAAAAAAGGGTCTGCCGTATTTTTATCAAAAACCTGGAAATCCCCAACCAATAATTTGGTAGGATTTTGAAAGGAATGAGCTTCAAGGTCAGCAAAGAACTTTGCCCCGGGAATATGCAGTAGTTCGTTCAAATCTAAACTTACATTCACGTCGAATGTGGAAGCCGCCGCCGAACCTATGCGCTTTCCTCCTGTAAAATTATAATATCCTTCCAGGGATTCAGAAATACCAAAGTCAATCCCATTGTTTTGTAGCTTCTTAAGGATATTACTTTTATTTCCCGAAGTATCCTTTTGTTCTTTTGACAGAAACCTGCCAGCTGAATTTTGCAAAGAAGTTTGTTTTGCCTGCGGAAAAGAATCCTTGAAAGCATTTCTGTTATTATTCAATTGAGCATAGGAAAATTGGAATAATAATAAAGAACCAAGAGAAAATAAAATATAGCGCATTTTAAAATGCATAGAGCCAGCAATTAAACCAGGATTGAATCATGATTAATGAGTGAATAATGAAATTTCTTTTTATAAAATTACCAAACTTTTTATCACTCAATTGAAAACTCAATTCTTTTATTAGGTAAAAGAAGGGAATTTTATTTGAGAGTAACCGAAGCTTCTTCCCGGGAAATCCAATGAAAAAAAGGAGATTTTTTTTTGAAAAGCATTACATTAAATTACTCCAATTTTAAATAGGAAATATGCAGCCATTGGAGATAAGATATGGAATAACTTGTGTCATTTCTTAATCACTGTGAAGTACCAAAATTTCGTTATTTAATTTTCACTATCCGCCCGGTAAGTAAACGTTTTCCACTTGAATAAAAATCATAAAAGTAAACTCCCTGTGGAAGGTAGGATAAATTTATATCGTTTCGTCCGTCGTTGATAACTAGTCCTGTCATCAGTAATTGTCCCAAGGCGTTATACAGGTTCAGGTTTACTTTGCATTTCGTCGGGTCTTTATTAATAATTAAATGATCACTGAAAGGATTCGGATAGAGGTGAATTTTCATATTAAGATTACAGGAAGAATCCTGATCCATTGGATTCATTTTGGGTTCCCAATGCAAAGCGTATAATATTTGCGAAGAATTATCAAAGCGATATTGAATAAGATTTTCTATACTGATGTCATTGGCCAGGCTCACTGCTGCTTTATGAACTACCGCTCCCGTTATTGCATTGATAGAATATAGAAAAGATTCACCTTGATTATCACTGGCAGTAAAAATATAAACCTGGTCTTTTTCATCGAAGGTTGCATTCCCCTGCGTAATGCCAATCACATCTGAAGTCAATGCATTGATAGGAGTAAAAATACCGGTGGAAGGATCAAGGCTTCCAAATAAAAGATCCGGACTGATACCGTATAACTTTCCTCTACTATTATCATAAACAAGATTAAATGTATTAGCGGCCACCGATTTAACCACTTCCCCCGTTAATGTATTTACGGTAAAAGTTTGGAGATTGCCATTAAGGGTGCCTTTCATATAAATGACTTTGTGAAGATCGTCAACAACCATTTCATTCACCCCATCAACATTCAAAGTATCAATGACAGCATAATTTCCGGTTTGTACATTAATGGTGGCGAGAGAATAAACGCCTGATTGAACAATCAAACCATACAACAAACCTGATGTTGAAGAATAATCCAATGATATTAAATCACCATAATTTGGCAATGCCACTTTGTAAAGAATTTTGCCATCCAAAGCATTCACAGTACATAAACTAAACTGGGTTTGTGAAGGACCTCCCACAAATGTCACCCGGTTATTAATTTGATCAACAGCAGTTAAGTCAAATAACAAAATGTATCTCACTCCAGGAATACTGTCCAGCTTTGTATATATACCAGTTGATGGATCTACCGTCGCAAGATATTCATGTTGAGAAAAAGCATTCGAGTGAGATAGTAAGAGTACCGAAATTATTATAGGCAAAAACGGTTTCACAATAAATAAGCTGATATTAAAAAATGTAAAAGGTTGTTATCCAACCTTCACTTTGATTTGAACCATTGAATTTACTTCAAAGTAGTTGATTTATGGTTAAAATATATAGAGGCTGCGATAAATTATTCCACTGCGACATTCCTAAAAGATGCACTAACAGTAAAGCGACAAATAAGGAGGATTTTGATTTTATTGAAATAGAAAATCAAAATTCCCAAATCTAATTCACTCAACAAATTCCTTGTCAATATCATTCCTGATTTTCCTCATACTCCAAAAAAATAAAATTGACGACTTTTGCGCAACAAAAAATAATCCATAAAAGAGAACGTGAATGTCTAAAGCAATTTATATCGCTTCCTCCGAGCCAAATAGCGGGAAGTCCGTGATCACCCTTGGCCTGATGAACATCCTGTTAGGAAAGCTTCGCAAAATCGCCTATTTCAAACCGGTGATCATTGAAAACAGCTTCAACAATAAAGATATCAACATCGAAACCATGATCGATCATTTTGGCCTGGATGTAAGCTACAAAGATTCCTACGCATTTACTTACCCGGAACTACTGAAATTTCGCAGCGAAGGCAATGAAGCATTTGTAATCGATACGATCATTACCAAATATAAAAAGCTGGAAGACACGCACGATTTTGTATTGGTAGATGGAATGGACTTTGAAGGCGAAGGGGCTTCGTTTGAATTTTCTTCCAATGTAGAAATTGCTAAGAATTTGTCGGTGCCGCTGATCCTGGTTGCCAAATGCGAAGGCTATTCGCCTGACGAAGTAACGAGCAAAATACTTTCCACGATGCAGATTTTGAGAAGTAAAGAAGTGGAGTTTCTTGCTGTGATTGCCAACAAACTCAATCCCTTTGATTTGGAAGCGTTACATAAAAATTTTGCACTCCGCCTACCTAAATCATTGCTTACTGCTATCGTACCTTATTCAAAAGAACTGCGCAGTCCGACCATGAAAGAAATTGTAGAAGGCGTTGATGGAAAAATATTGTTTGGGGGAAATTATTTATCAAATCCCGTAGATAATTTTATCGTGGGAGCAATGCAGTTGAGCAACTGCCTTACGCACATCGAGGAAAATACATTGATCGTTACTCCTGGAGACCGTGGCGATATTATTGTTGCCATGATACAGGCCAATCTTTCAAAAAATTATCCCAAGGTAGCCGGGCTCATTCTTTCCGGCGGACTGGCACCTGAAGACCCAATTGTGAAACTGATAGAGGGGCTGGAAACTGTGGTACCAGTAGCGACCGTGGAAACGGGCACCTTTGAAACAGTAAATAAAGTAGCGTCTGTTAAGTCAAGAATTTATCCTGAAAACAAATTGAAGATAGAAATCGCTATCAACACTTTTGAAAAAAATATTGATACCATTTCATTATTGGATAAGATAGTTACCTCTCACCCCGAAGGAGTCACGCCACGAATGTTCCAGTACGAACTGGTTAAGAGAGCCACGCTTCAAAAGAAACACATTGTGTTGCCCGAAGGAAGCGATGATCGCATCCTTGAAGCGGCTGCCAGGTTATTGAAACAGGAGGTCGTGCGACTTACCATACTCGGAAAGAAGGATGAAATTGATGCCT
>JBDTJV010000453.1:0-3983 GCA_039935675.1 Ginsengibacter sp.
GTCAAACTTATCTGGGCGGCGGCGATCTGTGCATCGATTGTGGAAACGCCTCCTCTTGAAGCAGCGATCCCTGAACGTGCAGCCTGGGCATTGGCCCTGCTGGCATCCACATTACTTTTGGCTGTGGCAAGTGCAGCTTCAGCCTGATCAAGATTTATTTTCAGATCGCGATCATCCAGAATGATGAGGGTATCTCCTTTATTTACTACCTGGTTATCTTTTACCCTCACCTCTTTTACATAACCTGTAACACGCGGAATTACCGGTACAATGTCAGCCTCAATCTGAGCATCATCAGTATCTTCATGGTGTTGCCCATGGATATACTTTGTAATTCCAAACCATGCACCCACCAATATCATCAGGATAAGTATTATTAAAAATACCTTACTTCTTTTTTTGGGTTCGGCTTCAGGTTTTGGGTTGTTTGTGTTTACCTCTTTTTCTGAAAGGCTTTCTTCTTTTTCTGGTTGCATAAAAATTTATTTACCGCTTTTTAAATTTATTGATTGTCAGATAAAATTCCAGTGGTTTCTAAAAGCCTGCTATACGCTAAAAGCACGTCCGCTTTTGATACAGCAAGATTTATTTGCGCCTGGAGCAAGGATACATTTGCATCCAAAAGATCAGTAGTATTTACCAGGTTCACATCATACTTATTTTTAGTGATCCGGTAGTTTTCTGTCGCCTGGGCTACTGCCTTTTTATAAACTTCTGTTTTCTTCTGGCTTAATAAAAAATTTTCAAAATCCTGGTTTACCCGCAATTTTACCTGGTCAGAAAGCGCTGCCTGGTTGGCAACAATTTCAGTTTCCCTCGATTTAGCCTGCGCAATCTTTGCTTTGCTCTTCCACAATGAAGAAAGATTATATTGTAATCCAACACCGATGTTGGCTGCATTGGTAATGCTTAATAAATGAGGAATATCTGCTGCAATATAACCGCCTGTTAACGCAACTGAAGGATATTTATCAGCCTTTGCAATAGCTATACCGGTGGTCGCTGCTTGTTTTCTGAATGACAAGGCCTGTAAATCATATCTCTTTTGCAAAGCAAGTTGCTCATAATCATCAATCGTTTTTATCGAAATAGCTCCGTTAAATCCACTGGAGTCTACATTCAACAAAGTAGATTCAGGATATCCGATCATCAGGTTCATATTTATCATTGCAGTTTTAAGATTGCTTTGCGCATCTAAAAGAGCCAGTTCAATATTCGAAGTGTGAAGTTCTGATTTAAGGAGATCATTCCTGGCCAGCAAACCGTTTTGCTCCAGCCTGCTAAATACAGTATCCTGCTGCCTTGATTGATCCAGGTTGGCTTTCACCACATTTACTGTTACGTCTGCTTTATAAATATTAACAAAGGCGTTAATCGAATTCAGAATTACCTGCTCTTTATTATTTTCAGCATCAAGAACGGTAGCCTGCTGAAGAAATTTAGCCGATTCAATACCATAACGAATCTTTCCTCCTGAATAAACAGGTAAGGAAAGATTTAAAATTCCATACATCGCCTGGTGCACAGAAGGAAGAGCGGTTTTGCTGCCAGATGTATCAGAGCCACTGCTTTTGAAAGCATCCGTTTTTATTCCGATAGAAGGATTGGCCAGGTATAAATACGAACCAGAAATACTACCATTAGGAAGTTGGTTATCCATCGCCTGCCTTACCTGGGCAGCAGCCTCTTCATTTCTTGCCATTGAAGCTTTTAAGAGGTTGCTGTTCTTTAGACTAAGATCGATCGTTTGCTTTAAAGTCAGCGTTTTTACGTCTTGTGCATTAGTGGCAACAGGAGAAAAAATCAAACCTGCCAACAAACACATCAAGCAAAAAACCGGGAGCTTTCTAAGTGAATACATTACTAAATTCCTGCTCATCTTTATTAAATATTTATTTATTTTTCAGTAAATGTGAACGCATCAATTTTTTTGTGTGTTCACTTAATCTCTTTTTTAAATGTTTGTTTTGAAACGCACTAAAACCTTCCTTTTTACCTAATATTTTCTGACAAATAGTATCGGATGTAAGCAAATAATGAATCGTTCCAATCACTGTGGTAAGGGTTAATTCTATGTCCACGGGCTGGAAAACGCCAACCTTTATGCCATCCTTAATAATAGTTTTTACCGGGTCTATATTTTTTAAAAGAATCCCGCTGATCGCATCTCTCAATTGAGGACGAAGTTCCAGTGACAATTCCCTGTGCAAAAGGTGGGAAAATTTTGCATCCGAAAATTTTCTTTCGATTAATTGATCTATCATAAAATCAATTTTTTCAATGGGGCTTAACTTTTTATTATTAACCAACTCTGAAAAAACACCTCTCAAGAATGACGCCTTATACTCAACTACACTTTCAAATAATTTATCTTTGGAACCGAAATAATAATTTATCATAGCCACGTTCACATCCGCATGTGTTGCTATATCCCTTACCGAAGTACCTTCAAAACCCTTATCACTAAAGAGCTTGATGGCAGATTCTATTATCGTTTCCTTCTTGGTCATTTTTAATTTGAGGGCGCAAAGTTAAACACTTGTTTAAAACTAAACAAATGTTTAATAAAAAATTTAATTATTTTTTTATTGGTAATTTTTTCTTATGATGGCAAAAAGGAAATAGAGGATAAAAAAAAACCGGCCATACGCCGGTTATAAGTTATTAAGAGTCAGCTCCTAAAATAGAAATCATAAATGATTATTCTTTTACTGGTAATTGATTCATTAATTTCTTACTGGCTTGCCACTTTTGAGAACGCTTTGTAATCTTTCCAGCGTTTTTCTTTCACCGCAAAGACTTAAAAAAGCTTCCCGCTCAAGATTCAATAAGTACTGTTCGTTTACTATAGTAGCTTCACTCAAATCGCCTCCACACATCACATATGCCAGCTTCTTCGCAATGAATACATCGTATTCAGAAATATAATTCGACCTAAACATTCCATTGATACCGGCATACAGCATACCCAATCCCGAACGGCCTAAAACCTTTATATCATTTCTCTGATGCGGCTGTGAATAACCAGCATTAAATAATTCAATAACACTTTGTTTCGCATCAGCAATTCTTCTTGATTGATTCATTGAAATTTCGTCTATACCTGCCCGTAATATTCCCATATCATAAGCTTCAAAAGCAGAAGTGGAAACTTTGGCCGTGCCTACTGTAACAAAACGGTTTTGCAAAGGGATCGTTTCAGGCTCATTATGCTGAATGGCATCAGAAGCACGCAACGCAAATTCCTTAGTGCCTCCTCCTCCTGGAATCAATCCTACACCCACTTCCACCAAACCGATATAACTTTCGGCAGCAGCCTGAACTTTGTCTGCATGCAAACATATTTCACAACCGCCGCCGAGGGTAAGCCCGTGTGGCGCCACTACTACAGGAATGGAAGAATAACGAATCTTCATCGTGGTATTTTGAAACAAGCGAACGGCCATATCCAGTTCATCATATTCCTGTTCAGCTGCCAGCATAAAGATCATTGCCACATTCGCCCCGGCTGTGAATTGCGGCGCTTCATTGGCAATAACAAGACCTTTGTATTTTTCTTCCGCAATAGAAATAGATTTATTAATTGCTTCCAGAACTTCTCCACCAATACTACCCATTTTTGTATTCCATGTAAGTCCAACCACGTCATCGCCAAGATCATACAAATGGCACGCGCTGTTTTTCCAAACTATTTTTTCTGCCAGGTCGCTAAGAATAATGAATGAATCGCCGCCTGGCAGAAGCAAATATTTTTTAGAACTAACGTCGTAGTACAAACGTTTTCCATTCTCGATTTTGTAGAAAGAACTATTTCCTTCCGCAATCAAAACTTTGACCCATTGTGCTACTTCATAACCACTATTATGCATGGCTTCAACTATATCTTTTACTCCTAAAAGATCCCATGTTTCAAAGGGGCCGATCTCCCAGCCAAATCCCGCTTTCATCGCATCATCAATCCTGTAAATTTCGTCACTGATCTC
>JBDTJV010000454.1:0-2694 GCA_039935675.1 Ginsengibacter sp.
CAAGACCATGTATTCGGAATGGCAATCTGGAATAATTCGAACAACCAGCATGGCATTCAGCCCAATTTAACACTGACTTTTAAGAAATAAAAACCTAATGGTTGTTTTGACGATTATAAAAATAAAGACAATGGAGAAGATACATTTCACAGGATTTATATTATTACTAATGGTAGCTATTACGCTTATGATATCAGGTTGTTCTAAAACAACAACTGTTATTGTAGACAACTCGCCTGCGATAACTGAAACAGTTCAATTTTCCAAAACCATTGTACCAATATTAATCCAAAGCTGTGCAGCAAGCAGTTGCCATGGTGGAAGTATTGCACCGAACCTGACTGCAGCGAATGCCTATACCTCTTTATCGGCAGGCAAGTATCTCGATGTTTCAGATCCTTCGAATAGTGAAGTTTATTTATGGTTGACAGGAAAAAAATCTGCAACAATGCCCCTTGGCGGAGCTAATAATCCTTCTAATATTAATGCACTTATTCTTGCCTGGATCCGGCAAGGCGCAAAAGACAATTAAAAACAATTATGAAAACAATATATAATTTTCTCATCGTTACCATAGCCTTTTGCGGCCTTATGATAATGAACCTTGCAGTAGTAGCGCAGGATTCAACAAAAGTGATTAATGCATCTATGATAAAGGTAGATACCGCTTCCTTAACAAAAGTGGGCAGTACTGATTCAACGAAATCAGACAGTGTTGATACGGAACCAGTAGTTAAAAGAAAATCTTTTGTAAAAGAGACTTTCGATGGAAATTATTTAATAGATAACCAAACCGTAATGGTGCCCGTGAAAGGAAGCTTCATATTTTCATTTCAGCACAGGTTTGGGATAGTCAACAATGGTTTTACAGATCTGTTTGGAATATATGCAAATGCAATAGTAAGATTGGGATTTAGCTATGTGCTGGTAAAAAATTTACAAATTGGCTTCGGTTTAGTTAGCGGGAGGATGCAGGCAGACTGGAATGTTAAGTATGCCTTATTAAAGCAGACAAAAGATAATGCTATGCCGGTGAGTGTATCTTATTTTGGAAACGCAGTAATGGATACAAGGAAACGCAACGCAACAACATTGTTCGTGACCGTATCTGACAGGTTGAGCTACTTCAACCAGATTATAATTGCCAGGAAGTTTTCTGATAAATTGTCCATACAGGTAAGCCCAAGCCTGTCACACTTCAATAACCTGGAAGGTTACCTTGATTCTTCGGGAAAAGTACAACCACTGATGAAGAATAATTTTTTCGCTATTTCATTTTCGGGCAGGTATAAAATATCTCCCCAAAGTTCCATCATTGTAAACTATGACCAGCCACTTACACAAATTCCCGCAAACAATCCGCACCCTAACATCAGTATTGGTTTAGAAGTTAGAACAAGCGGTCACGACTTTGAATTTTTTGCAGGAAACTATTCTGCGATATTGCCTCAGAATAACATCATGTATAATCAGAACGATTACACGAAAGGGCAATTTTTAATTGGCTTCAATATAACCCGGCTTTGGAATTTTTAATAGAAGTGATAAAAATTTAATAGAAGTGATAAAAATTTTAATGAACCCTAAATTGAATTTTCAGTTCAGGGCTCATTATTTTTTAAGTGTATTTGTGTAATCAGAAGTATTTAAAATTATTTAGCTGTGATATACTTATGATACAATCGGGGTAATGACCTGAATCAATTGCTCTACTGACTTTGGTCATTAAAAAGAAAACACCTCATACATATCTTGCACCACGAATTTAATATTATTCATTTGTAAAATTTTAAATTTCTATCTAAAAATCAAATTTTAAAAAACAACCTAAAACTTAAAAACATGAAAACAACAGTAGCAATGGCAGTCTTTATAATCGGACTAATAGCAGCCGGCTTCACTTTGAAAATACAGCAGATTCAAAAAGCGTGGCCCGTACCAGCAGCAGATAAAGCAAAGAAAAATCCCGTACCCAGCAATGCTGAATCCATTAAAGCGGGAAAAGAACTATGGAGTATGAATTGTAAATCATGCCATGGTTCTAAAGGATTGGGTGATGGCTCCAAAGCTGCACAGTTAAAAACTGAGCCCGGTGATTTTTCATTAGCTGCCTTTCAATCACAGACAGACGGTGAAATATTTTACAAGTTATCTACAGGCCGGGATGACATGCCAGCTTCTAAAAAGAAATTGCCTGATGAAGAAGACAGGTGGAATCTCGTAAACTTTATCAGAACTCTAAAAAAATAATCCTGGTAATGCAGTGTAGCTCTTTGTTTTTAGTATCGGTTCAATAAAATATTTATTTCAAGGCATTAGCCTAAATATTTTATTGAAATGATAGGGATTCGGCTACTTTATTATTCAATTTAACTTTAAGACTATGCAAGAATCTGAAAAATTCCAATCAAGAAAAAAATTCCTTCTATGGAGCGCGGCTGCACTTTCTTCAGTATCCGTTTTGAAATTCTTTAAATCACATAAAAAGAAAAAGACTGAAACGGTAAAAATGCTTACCCAGGATGGGAAATTGGTAGAAGTAGCTATTTCTGCGCTTCCATCTAAAAAGAAAAAAATTACCAATAAAGAATTACAGAACTGGATTAAAAAAGATAAGGTCTGATAAATAAACTTATGTACCATGGATCAAAATAAATCACGTAGAGAATTTCTTGCAGCAGGAATCTTAACAAC
>JBDTJV010000455.1:0-3851 GCA_039935675.1 Ginsengibacter sp.
AAATACTTTTCATGTTTCCCGGAAATCAATTTTATAGCGACCGTTAAGTTCAAAGAAGCGGTCAGCACCGCAGGTCAGACCGCGGTAATCCTGAGAAATTTTCCCTTTTTAAAAAAATCGACGCCAGTGGCCAGAATCCTCACCGACCATAACAAAGAATAGACAGCTTTTTTGCAAAAACGCAGGAATATTTTTCAATCAAAAATAGAATTGAAGAACTTTTTACCGTCGCTATGAAAAAGTAGCGGTCAGCACCGCAGGTCAGACCGCGGCAGTCCAGAGATATTCCTCCTTTTTAAAAAAATCAATTGGTTGGCCGTAGTTGGTGTCATAGCCGACCACCACAAAGCTGCGAAACTACCCATTGAATAAATACAAAATGTCTTATTATATTTTCAATAGACGAAAAAGAATTATTTTGGGTAAATTTTCTAAAATCATTTTTAAACCGAGGTAGATTTTAATAACCATGGAATTTGGAAAAATAAAATTCTTTCAAGGTTACCCTATCTGCTATTAAAAAAATATTTTCAAATGAAGTTTTTTTTCTTTCTAACCAGTATCTCGATTTTAGGATTATGCTCATCCTGTAATCAACATTCAAAACCAGCCACCCGTGAAAATATAAAAGTGGCCGACCATATTGTAATCGTGATAGAAGAGAATCATGGTTATGACCAGATTGTTGGATCAGACAGCGCTCCTTATATTAATCAACTAATCGCTGAGTCTGCTGTATTTACCGATGCGCACGGAGTTACACATCCGAGTCAGCCCAACTATTTGGCTTTCTTTTCAGGAACCACACAAGGTATAACAGGCGATCAATGTTTAAAGGATTCTACCCCGTTCACAACACCTAATCTCGGCGCGGCATTAATCAAAAACGGGTATACTTTTAAAGGATATGCACAGACAATGCCATCCGCTGGATATCGTGAGTGTGTTTATCAAACCAGTATGTTGACAGATCAAACCTTATTTGGAAGAAAACATTGCCCCTGGATAAATTGGCAGGGTACCAAAGAAAATAATTTCCCTGATTCTTTGAGTTTGCCGATGACATCATTTCCTAAGAATTTTGATGATCTGCCGACAGTTTCTTTTGCTATTCCTGACATGGATCACGATATGCATAATATTGGAACCCCTGGTGATTCAGCAGCCATAGTAAGGGGCGATAAATGGCTGAAGGAAAACCTAAGCGCCTATGTAGATTGGGCAAAAACGCACAACAGTTTGTTGATATTAACTTATGATGAGGACCAGTTTACTGCTCAAAATCATATCCTGACTCTTATAGCCGGTGCTAATATCAAAGCCGGTAAATATTCAGAAAAAATCAATCATTACAGTGTGCTGAAAACGCTTGAAGCAATGTATGGTTTACATGTAACGGATACCACTAAGGCTATCGTGATAAAGGATATCTGGAAAAATTAAGAGCTAATTTTTTCAATTCCCGTTTCGTTAATTTCAACATGGCGCTCAAGTTGAAAAGTCATCGTATTTGTTTGTTTACTGTATTCTTTAAAAAATAAAGAAGGCTATGATGCTGGGTCTTATATTTGCTATTATTTGCCAAAAAAGCAACGAATTAATCCGCAGTTTCTAATGAGAAAAGATTTTAGAATTTTATTGATTTACCTGGTGCTTCTGTTTGTTTTCTCTTCAGAATTGTCTGCGCAACTCTGCACAGGAAGCCTTGGAGATCCTGTGGTCAATATTACTTTTGGATCCGGTACTAATCCTGGTCCTCCTTTGGGATCTCTCACCAATTATACTTACGTTACAGATCAATGCCCGCAAGATGGATATTATACCATCGCCAACAGCGTTCCAAATTGCTTCAATAATACCTGGCATTCAACCAGTGACCATACAGGTGATCTGCATGGTTATATGATGGTCGTAAATGCATCTTATAATCCGGGAGATTTTTTTGTAAAAAAAGTGGAAGGTCTTTGTCCAAACACTACGTATGAATTTGCCGCGTGGATCTATAATTTACTTTATTCCAATGCATGCGGTGGCAATGGGATAAAACCAAATATTACCTTTAATATTGAAACGCCTGCCGGCAAGGTTTTGCAAACTTATTCCACGGGTGATATTCCTATGGATTTGGGCTGGAAACAATATGGTTTCTTTTTTGCCACCACCACTGATATTAATTCAGTTGTTTTAAGAATGACCAACAATGCGCCGGGCGGATGCGGAAATGATATTCTTTTAGATGACATTACTTTCAGAGCTTGTGGGCCTTTGGTTTCTGCCAATATTAATGGTTCGCTCGATTCGGTTGATGTTTGCACAGGAGATGAATCTGTCTTTAAAATGCATGCTGATGTTTCTTCAGGATATTCTGACCCTGCTTATCAATGGGAGGTAAGTACAGATAGCGGGATCACTTTTATGAATATACCTGGCGCTACTAATGTTGATTTTGTAAGGCCTGCCACGGATTCAACCGGAAGGTTTCTTTACAGGTTAGCCGTTTCGCAAAGGCAAAATATGGATGTGTCTTCATGTTCGATTTACTCGAATCTTGTGTCGGTAGGTGTCAATAAATACCCCGTTATAAATGCCAAAACAAATGGTCACTGTACAGGGGATTCTTTATTATTAATGGCAAATGATGCTGCTCAGTTTTTGTGGACGGGGCCAGCCGGCTTTTCAAGTAATGAACAAAATCCTTTAATTGCAAATACAACACCCGCCAACAACGGGAAATATTATGTGACAGGTACTTCAGCCAAAGGGTGTGTCAGCAAGGATTCCACGGTGGTCAATTTGTCTGCGCGTCCGCTGGTGAGCACAGGAGAAGACCAGGAAATATGCGAAGGAGGTTCTGTTCAATTGAGAAGCACTGGTAATAACATCACATCTTATCAGTGGTCGCCGGCTGCCGGGCTTTCCAATCCACAGGTTCCCAATCCTGTTGCTTCGCCTTCACAAACGACATTGTATATTTTGCAGGTTGCCAATGTAGATTGTATGGTTTTCGATTCTGTTTTAGTTACGGTTAATATCAATCCTACCGCAAATGCCGGCCCTGATAAAGTAATTATCAAGGGCCAAACTGCGACGCTTGATGGCTCGGCTGAAGGAACGGATGTAAATTATTTATGGACGCCGGGAAATAATATCTCTGGTAATACTACTCTAACACCGGTTGTCAATCCGTCGGCTACTCAAAGTTATGTGTTGAACGTTTTTTCCGGTAAAGGCTGCAAAGCTGCTACAGATAGTGTTTTGGTAAAAGTTTACCAACAATTATATGTTCCCAATGCCTTTACACCAAATGGGGATGGCATAAACGATACGTGGGTTATCGAAACGCTCGAAGCTTATCCCGGCGCCGATGTAAAAGTATATGACAGGTATGGCCAAAAGATCTTTGATAACAACGGCCAGAATATTTCATGGGACGGAAAATTTAAAGGCAAGATGCAAACTGCCGGAGCGTATGTTTATATTATCGATCTGAAAAATCGTACGCCGGTGATAAAGGGTGTGGTTTATCTTGTTTTGTGATCAAATCATTTAAAAAACTAGCGTTTCAATCATTATCATAAACAGTATAACTGATTATTAAAGTTTAGAAAACCTGAATAGTATTGATGGAAATGAGTTTCTTATTATCTTATCTTTGATAGTAAACCAACAAATAGCCGGGATTTTTAATTCATTGCTAGTAGATAAATTTCATCTATATTTAAATAGTCCATTTTATTTTTGAGGTGCATTTTTCTATTAAGCCGATGAACTTTTTTCCAAAGAGGCTTAAAAGCGGCGTTGAAAGCGAATACCTCGTCACTTACTTCATGGCAGATTGGGATGTACGGCTG
>JBDTJV010000456.1:0-2748 GCA_039935675.1 Ginsengibacter sp.
CCGTTTTTTGAAATTTTAAAGGTAGGATGTACTGTTTTTAGCTCTTCTTTATAAGCAGTCAATTGTTCTTTTAAGGTTTTAAGCTTGCCTGCTACTTCATTATTTCTAACTGGTCGTGCCATAGTTGTATGTTTTTAGCAAAATATGAAATTAATAGAAAAAAAAACATCTTAATGAATTTTTTTTCCTTTTAGTCATGTTTTTTTGAAAAATGCCTGTAAAAGGGCCTATAAATTTCGAAATATTTATTTAAAAAAACAGAATGTAACCTTAAAATATGCCATCAATTGAGTTATTGATTTGAGAAATCGTAATTTTGCAACCTCTCCGATATATGAGCGACGAAATTAAACATGAATGTGGCCTGGCTTTTATTCGGCTACGCAAACCTTTTTCGTATTACCGTCAAAAATATGGTACCGTTTTGTATGGCCTTAACAAATTGTATTTGTTAATGGAAAAACAACACAATCGTGGCCAGGACGGGGCTGGAATTGCATCAGTAAAATTAAATGTAGAACCCGGGTATCCTTTTTTGCATCGAAACAGAAGCACTGCGCCACAAGCAATTGCCGACCTTTTTTCACAAATTGGAAACCAGGTTGATGAAATTAAAAAGTATCATCCTGATATCGAACAACATCCAGGTTTAATGAAAGGCCATATTGATTTTCTTGGCGAATTATTATTAGGTCATTTGAGATATGGTACGCAAGGAAAAAACAACGTTGAATTTTGCCATCCTTTTATTAAAAGAAATACGATTCAAGCGCGTAATCTTGCTCTTGCCGGAAATTTCAACCTCATAAATAAAGATGAATTATTTTCTCTAATAAATAGTCCACGCAGCGAACAGGATAGACAAAGCGATTTAGGCGCTATGATGGATATCATACATCATTTTTTAGTTAAAGCGGATGAAGTTTCACCGGAAGGTGCTGACATGGTGGGCGTTTTGAAAAAAGCAGTTCCGCTTTTTGAAGGGGGTTATACTTTTGGTGGCATTTGTGGTAATGGTACCGGTTTCGTCTTAAGAGATGCACATGGTATCAGGCCTTGTTATTATTATGTTGATGATGAAGTAATCGTAGCCGCAAGTGAAAGGGCTGCGATCAGGACTGCTTTTAATGTTGCAGAAAATGAGGTGAAGGAATTAATGCCAGGAACTGCCCTGATAACAGAGCCAAACGGAGATTATTCTATTCAACAAATACTTGAACCCAAAGAAAGAAAGGCTTGCAGTTTTGAACGAATTTACTTTTCAAGAGGTAGTGATGAAAAGATTTACAGGGAAAGAATTGCACTTGGCTACCATCTGAGCGAAAGAGTCTTAAAAGCAGTGGATTACGATTTGAAAAATACTATTTTTTCTTTTATTCCTAATACAGCTGAAACGGCTTTTTATGGAATGATAAAAGGGGCCCAGGATTATCTCAACAAAATAAAAATTGAGCGTATTTTAAGTTGGGGAAAAGATTATGATCCTGAGAAGCTGGCCGAGATGGTAAACAGGACAGTGCGCATGGAGAAAATAGCCATCAAAGATGTGAAACTTCGAACTTTTATTACTGAGGATATTAATCGTAATGAAATGGTGCAGCACGTTTATGATATTACTTATGGTACCGTGAGGAAAGGACTTGATACGCTGGTAGTTATTGATGATTCTATCGTCAGGGGAACTACTTTACGTGAAAGTATTATCAGGATGCTTGCGCGCCTTGAACCCAAAAAAATAATTGTTGTTTCATCGGCGCCTCAAATTCGATATCCTGATTGCTATGGAATTGACATGAGCAAATTGGGAGAATTTGTAGCTTTCAAAGCTGCTATGGCATTGATAAAAGAAAGAGGAATGGAACCGATGTTGCAGGAGCTTGTTGAAAAATGTAAAGAGTTAAAACGAAATAACCAATTGCATACGCAAAACATAGTGAGAGAAGTTTATAAACCTTTTTCACTGGAAGAACTCGACCAAAAAATCGCGCAATTAATTACTCCTCCAGAGATAAATCTTCCGGTTGAAGTGATTTATCAAACCATTGAAGACCTTCATGACAGTTGCCCAACAAATACAGGTGATTGGTATTTCACTGGTAATTATCCTACTCCTGGCGGAAACCGCGTGGTGAACAATGCTTTTCTAAATTACATGGAAGGGAAAAATGTAAGGGGATATTAATTTCACTTCTTCATTTTTCTCAAAAATTTTTTATTTTTCATCTTTTTGGATTGAATCTTTATTCCGAATGAAATACTTTTGATAATAACATTTGCAAATGGCAGAAAATATTGAAAAGTATATCATAGGAATTGATATCGGCACTGGCAGTACCAAGACAGTTGCCATGAATATCAAAGGAAAGATTATCGCGGATTCTCAAATTTATTATAAAACCCAGTCGCCTCATCCGGGATACTCCGAACAGGATCCTGAATTGATTTGGAAGGCTTTTGAAGATTGTATTAAAAAAATAATTGACGCAGTAAAATATCCGCCTGTTTCCATCAGCTTTAGCAGTGCCATGCATGGCCTCATTGCAGTAAACAAACAAAATAAGCCGATTACTCATTTGATAACCTGGGCCGATACCAGGAGTGAAAAAATAGCTGAACAAATTAGGAAATCAAGGCAAGCAAAAAGTATTTATAAAGCTACGGGAACGCCTATTCATCCAATGATTCCTTTATGCAAAATTATATGGCTCGAAAAAAATCAACGCTCCGTTTTTAAAAGTGCCTTTAAAT
>JBDTJV010000457.1:0-2903 GCA_039935675.1 Ginsengibacter sp.
TTTCCATGGCCGATGTGGTTACCGTTTCGATCTACCTGGCCTTCGGTCTCTTCATGCTCTTTGCCATCCCATTTACCGGTAAAATAATCCTGGTAATTACCCCATGCAATCCCAGTCATGAACTGAACATTGTAACCGTGATTTCTATATCCTTTTATTCGCTCGTCAAAAGTGCTGTCCATGCCATACACCATCGCAATGTCAGTGCGAATGTCGTATGCTGCGTTCCATGGCGCTGCTTCCTGGAAGGATGTTTTCGTGGGAAGAGAGGACGGTGTCGTCGTTTGTGCGTTAGTGTTATAGGAAATTAGAATGCAAAAAAGAAGCCTCACCCCAACCCTTCTCCAAAGGAGAGGGACACGCTTGTTAGAAGCCTCGGAGGCAGAAATAGATTTTCCCATTATTTCTTTGTTTACTGTGATCAACCTACTTTCTATTTTCCTTTTTATTCCCAGTTTGGTTTCCAAAATCAGACATCATAAAATCCCTACATCACCATTGAATTGTGGCCGGGAGCAAACCAGCTTGAATCTTTTTCCATGATAACAATGTTTACGGTTCCGTTCGATTGACCCATTGTTTCAAATGGGCTGAAAGCATTATACGACCTTGCAACCATTACTGCATAATTCCCCCGGTCACCACAACAATTATCGCCCGAATAATAGAGATAATATTTTCCATCGTGGTCATCCACCCAGGCGCCTTCAATCAATTTAGAATATTCTTTGTCTTTATCTGGAAAGAGAACTGGTTTTGCTGTAGATCCCGATTTAAAACTCTTCCAATCATCATTTAATTCCTGCGCACGGATTGGTGCAAAATCTGATCCCCAGTACAAAATCTTTTGACCAGTTTTTGGATCTTGCATCACCATCGGATCAATATCTACAAAATCTTTTCCTGCTAGTATGGGAAATCCTTTATCAACAAAAGGCCGCAAAGGATTTTTTGAAAAAGCTACGCCTATGCACATGTTCAAAGTTGTATCATTATTTTTCGCCGAATAAAACATCACATATTGACTGATATACGAATCATATAAAACATCAGGAGCCCAGAAGCTCTATGTATTACTTTGCCCATCTTGCTTTTTGAGGCAAAGCATCTCCTTCATATTCCCAATTGAATAAATCTTTTGATACGGCAACCTGGATGTTATTTATTTTCCCGTTAAGAGTTCCTTGCGTTGCAGAAGCATAAAAGGTTCCATTCACATTAATCACGGTAGGATCAGGAAAATTCATATTTAAAACAGGATTATGTTTGGCATTTTCTTCCTTACTTCCGGAAGGATCAGGCAACGAAACTCCTGCAGATACAGGTTCACCGAAATCAGGTGTTCCATCGGCATTCCATGTAAACTTTTGCGCCCGTGGTGAACGATGCCATCCACATCCTTGCCCTGGTTCGCTATTGGCATGGTATAAAATATAGTCCTCTGTTCCGTCCGGTGATTTAAAAAATGAATTATGTCCCGTCGCATAAACATGATTGGTAATAGATTCTTTAAACACAGGATGATCTGTTTTTTTCCAGGAAGAAGATTTTAATAAATCCACAGAAGAATTGGCTGTTAGCATTCCGAGCGCATAATAATCTGTCCAACAGCCGCTGGCAGAATAGATAAGAAATATTTTATCCCCGTGTTTTAAGATTTCCGGCCCTTCATTCACATTTACATGTTTTACATCATTGGGATTATTCAAATCTCCATTTCTCTCCCATGAATAAGTTGGTGCAGAAACCAATGTACGCTTACCTTCTGCAGTCCATGGATTTTTCATCTGCCCAATAAAAATATCCTGTTCTCCATTTACATTACCTTTCCATCCGCTCCAAATAATGTAGTTTTTCCCCTTATTCTCAAATACGCTTGCATCAATTGCCCACTTGTCGCCAGGAAGCTTTAGTTCACCTTTAAATTTCCACGTTCCCTGTAAAGGATCCTGTGAAGCATTCTCGATCACATATATTCTATGATCAAAATTATTACCACTGTCTGCTGCAAAATATACGTACCATTTTCCCTGTAAGAAATGAATTTCCGGCGCCCAAAGTTCCTTAGAATACGGTTTGTCCAGCCGTGGTGTCCACACTACTTTTTTTTCTGCGTCTTTCAGATGGCCCATATTATTCGTTTTCCACAGTGTAATATTTTTCGCTGTTGTGTTCGTGTAATAATAATAACCATCTTTGTAAATAACCCATGGGTCTGCCCCGGAAGGCAGCAACGGATTGGTGAAAGTTCGCTGTGCAATGATAGCATTAACAGTAAACGAACAAATAAGGAGGAAAATGATTTTATAAGTTTTCATCATAAAAAATATTTTTACCCGGATATTATTAAATGAAAGTTTCAGGAACAACGCAAGTAAGTTTCATTTCGAGCCAAGAAAATTTCAGGTAAATTTTTCAAACTAAAATATCTTAAACAATCCTATCTCGCCTTCATCGAAGCAACTGTTCCAAGCAAAGAAGATTTTAAACAAACGCTTGGAGATTGGAATGTCTCCATTAATCTCTCCTCGTTATTATGGAAGATAAATACTATTTAAAAAAACCAGGAGGGCTTTTACACAAACTTTTCAAATCAAAAAGTCTCAGATAAGCCCTCCTGGTCAACGAAGTTTTTTCAATTTATTTTACGGTAGAAAAATCATACACGCTATAAGTTTTATAAACCTGTCCAGGTTTTAAAACGGTAGAAGGATAAGCGGGTTCATTTGGAGAATCAGGAAAGTGCTGAGTTTCCATCGCAAAAGCAGTCCTGTACTCATCTTTGCTATTATCATTAAAGGTGTTCGTTCCATCCATAAAATTACCGCTGTAGAATTGTAATCCGGGCTCTTGTGTGTATACATTCATAACTATTCCTGACTTATCTCCGGTAACAGTTGCCG
>JBDTJV010000458.1:0-7427 GCA_039935675.1 Ginsengibacter sp.
CGGCAGTGACTATCAGTGGGATTACATTTGGTATTAATGAACAAATTAAAATGCGAATTGATTTAAATAAGAATAACATGCAAAGCGCGATAAATAAAAAAGCCCAAAGCAGACTTTCCTTTAACCCGTTGATGATGTAGGTACTTCCTTCCAAAAAAGTAATTGTTGATCCTGTAAAAGTGATTTTGTACTTTGAAGAATCAAAAAAGTGATCGGTTTGTTTTTTTAAATTATTTAAAATAACAGGAAGCTTTTCCGTTCCCACATCAGCCATGTTGATACTCATTCTTGTGCTTTCTCTTGATGTATCAATGAAACTGGCCATTAATTTGGTAAGATTATTTTTTTCACCATTTTCTTTTTGAGGCCTGAGGTAATCGCCGATGAAGGCAATGTCAAAAGAATTAGGCAAGGCATAATTTGCAGAATCACCGTCATAAAAACCCTGCTTCACAAACTTAATACCTTCGGCAATCGAAAGTGGCCGGCTCATCTCCGGTTGCTTTTTTATATAAGAAGAAAGCGAATCCATTTTTACCAAAACGGGCAAAACGCGCGCTCCTGCCAGGCCATATCTTTTTTTGGTATCAACTACAATTTCCAAAGGCATTACGCCACCAAAATTATTTTCAAAAAACTTAAGGTCTCTATAAATTTTGTCAGTTTTCGGCAGATCATCTACTATAAAACCTTCCGTTTTCAATTTAGAAATTCCGATAACAGAAAAAATTAGAACTACTAACGTACATGCATAAACGATTTTCCTGTGATTGAAAACCCAATATTCGATTTTTAATAAAAAATTGGTAAATATTTTTACATTAAGGTATCTTAATTGTCCAATTACCGGTGCTTTCATATAGCTCAAAAAACCCGGAAGTAAAATAAACGAGATCACGAAAATTAGCATAATGCTCAGACCAGCCACTTCACCAAACTCTTTCAATATCGCGCTCCTGGTTAAAGCAAAAACTGCGAAGCCTATTGCCGCAGTGAGGTTGCAGAAAAGCGTGACCACTCCCATCCTGCTTACCATATCTATTAATGATTGCTCTTTGTCTCCGGTTTTCTTGTAAGAGGAATGATACTTATTTAAAAAATAAATGCAATTGGGGATGCCGATCACAACAATTAAAGGAGGAATCAATGCCGTTAATAAAGTGATCTTATACCCGAAAAAATACATGATTCCCACGCTCCAGATAACACCGACAATTACTACCAGCAGTGATAAAAGAGTAGTTTTTATTGAACGAAACATCAATAATAGTATCAATGCAGAAAGCACAAGTGAACCAATGATAAACCATTTCATTTCACGCGCAATCCTGTCTGCTACCTGGGTTCTTATCAAGGGTAGGCCGCTGATATGAGTTTGTATCTGTGTTGAAGAGGTGTATCTGTTTGTCTTATCAATAATGTTGTTGATCACTTTGGTGCGTCCTTTCGAATTCAAAATATTCTTATTGATGCGAACTACTATTAAATAGGCATCTGTCTTTTCATTATACAAAAGTGACTTGTAAAAAGGAAGCGAATAAAATAGTTTGAGACTACTATCAATTTGGATTTGAGTTTCCACATCTTTTGGAAAGACAGGTATCGCATCTAATTTTTGAGAAGCCGTATCTTTCAAAAGATCTACGGCATTTGCTACGCTGAGCACATCTTCTACAAAAGGGACTTGTTTAAGCTCTTTATTTAAATCGCTGAAAGCCTGGAAATTTTTTAGCTGGAAAAACCGGTTACTTTGAACGCCAATGACCAATACATTTCCATCATCTCCAAATTTCTTTTTGAATGAAAGATAATCCTGGTATTTTGGATTGTCAGTTGGGATTGCTTTTGAAAATTCATAGCTCAATTGAATTTTACTGGCGAAAAACCCCATAATAGCAGTGATGGCAAATAATACGATCAAAAGAAGTAATCGTTTTTTTAAAACAAACTTTGCCAGGCGCTGCCACATTTTTTTGAATATAAAGTTTTTAGGTTTTACTTTTCGTAGTAAACAAAGAAATAATCACTATTTATAATTTCAGTTGATCTTTTCAAGTAACCAATCCCTGTCAATTTTATTTTCATCAATGGGTTTGTATCAAATCTTACATCATAAATCGCAAAACCCAAATCTCAATAATCCAACTGCATCCCCAACTGATCTTTTAATTGTTTTACCAAAGGATATTCCTCTATAATTCTTAAATATTGTTGCTTGGTTGAAAGGACTTCCTCTTTTGGCAGATTATCGTTTTCATCTTCGGCGACCGTTAACTTATAAGTGAGAAAGCGATTATTAAAATGAGATTGAAGGTGAGCACTTAATTCTCCGCGTTCGGCTTCTATAAATCTTTGTTGCAAAACACCCCGGGTAATTATCTCAATGCAATTTTCATCAACAATATTCAATTTTGCAGTCTTAAAATTAGCAATAATTGGTTTTTTATTGGTGTTCATTAATTTCTCAATATACAGTCCCCATGCGATATACAGTTCTTCTTCATTCAACTCAACAGGTTGAACATATTTATTTTCCAGGGCAACTTTTTGACGAATCTTTTCTAAGGAGCTGATTTTGGTAAATTTTGTTTGCAGAGGTTTTTGTGCAACAAAAGTGTGATCAACCGGAGTTTTGGGCAATTTTGTCTCGAGGTTTTCAATGACCAGTTTTGCACCATTGTTATTTTTTTCATCCGAAGGAATGACCGGCTTTTTTATTTTGGAAGATGCAATTGCTATTTTTGAATTACTGACCGCAATCGGCGTGATCCTTTTAAACGAAACCGGCCTCATATTTTCAAGCTGTTTTTTTTTTACCAATTGTCCGCCATCGGTTACCAGGTCCAGCGCCTGGCCCAGGTAGGAAAGTTTGATAAATGTAAGCTCCACATGCAGCCGCTTATTTTTCGCAAGCCGGTAATTGATCTCAGATTCATTTAGAATATTCAAAGCACTAAGTAACCAGGAATCATTTATTTTAGTTGCTGCCTCCAAATAGCGCTGTTTAAATCCTTCAGAAACTTCCAGCAAAACAGCCACTTTTGGATCCTTACTTACCAAAAGATTTCTTAAGAATTCAGCAAAGCCATTTAGTACAAGGTCGCCCTCAAAACCCTTGCGATTTATTTCATCATACAATAAAATGGCATCTCCGGCATTTTGCTCCTGCATCGCTTCTATCAACCGGAAATAATAATCCTCGTCAAGGATATTCAGATGTTCTAGCGTATTGGAATAAGTCAATTCACCGTTAGTAAAGCTCACAATTTTATCGAGGATACTCAATGCATCACGCAGGCAACCTTCGCTTTTTTGGGCAATAATATGAAGCGCTGTTTTATCCGCCGTGATGTGTTCTTTTCCACAAATTTCCTGCAAGTGTTCTACCGTATCATTGTTAGTGATCCTTTTAAAATCAAAAATCTGGCAACGTGATAATATGGTAGGAAGAATTTTATGTTTTTCGGTAGTGGCTAAAATAAAAATGGCAAATGGCGGCGGTTCTTCCAGGGTCTTTAAAAAAGCATTGAATGCCGCAGAACTTAGCATGTGAACTTCATCCACGATATACACTTTGTATTTTCCTGCCTGTGGCGCAAACCTGACCTGCTCTACTAAAGTACGTATATCATCTACGGAATTATTGCTTGCCGCATCCAGTTCATGAATGTTTAAGGAAGTTCCATTATCAAAGGAAACGCAGGAATTGCATACGTTACATGCCTCACCATCCGGTGTCCTGTTTTCACAATTAATTGTTTTAGCTAAAATTCTTGCGCAAGTAGTTTTACCAACTCCCCGCGGCCCACAAAAAAGGAAAGCATGAGCCAGCTGATTATTTTTGATCGCATTTTTTAAAGTGGTTGTAATATGCGATTGGCCAACAACTGTGCTGAAATTTTGCGGCCTGTATTTCCTGGCTGATACAATGAATTTTTCCATAATCCTCCACTCTTCTTTGTTAGAAATTTTAATACAATTGAGAATGTTGCAAGTTAAGAAACGATATCCTAAAAGAAAATTACAAAAATGAACTATAAGTTGCTTTACTGGGTAAAGTGTTAACTTAAAAGCGGATGTCTTTTGAATTCTTTTGAACGGTCAAAAAGATATCTGTAAGTAGTTAAAGTCCTGCTGGGTTTGGCGCCAATATTTTTAGAAATATTTAAAATCCTTGGATTAAAATCTCCTTGCCATTGCAGTTCCAGCTCTTTATAGTTGGTTTTATGTTGAATAACCTTTGCACCTTCAAAAATCATATAATAATCAATTCCTTTACCGTGATATTCAGGAGCTACGCCAAATACGATACCGGTAAATTTATCATTCAATCCTTTTTTACGCAGCCATAACAATCTTAATTTTTGAAATAACCCAAACTTTCCATGAAAATATTTGAAGATCTGGTTCAATTCCGGGAGATTGATCCAAAACGCAATTGGTTCGCTATTATAATAAACAAACCAGATCAGCTTTTCATCGATCACTGGTTTCATTTGTTGGAACATTTTAAAAGCAACTTCATTATTCATTTGTTTATTGCCTTCATGTATAGCCCAGGCTTTATTATAAACTGCACAAAAATCATCTGCAAATTTTTTTAAATTTTTTTTCCGGATGTGAACCACTGAATAACCTGGAAGTGAATTGTATTTTTCGGCCTGCTCGGTGAATTTATTGTTGAGTTGAGTATCGACCCTCATATGAAAACAGATTTGGTTAAAAAAATTTTTGAAACCATAATTTTCAAATAGTGCCTGGTAATAAGGAAGGTTATAATTCATCAAATAGATAGGCGGTTTGAAACCCTGTACAACCAATCCCCACCAACGATCGCGTTCGCCAAAATTGATCGGGCCATCCATGGCTTCCATATTACGTTGCATCAACCAATGCTTACTTACATCGAAGAGCATATCGGCTGCTTCCTGACTTTCGATGCATTCAAAAAATCCAATACCTCCGGTCTTTTGCGTATCCCCTTTATTTTTATATTTCTTATAAACGAAAGCAGCAATTCTACCAATTAAATTTCCATCTTCATCCTTTAAAACCCATCGGTTACATTCTCCAAATCTGAAAGCTTTATTTTTTTTGGGGTCAAAAACTTCATTGACATCTTTATCCAAAGCTTGAATAAAATGGGGATCCCCTTTATAAATAATAAGAGGGACTTTTAAAAATTCTTTGGCAGAAGCAGAATCGGAAACCTGGAAAAGTTGCATTATAGAAAATATTAAAATAAATAATATCAAAAAATCAGTTTATTCATCTATTGAATGCATTACCATTTAATAGCATGAATAAAGGCACAAAAATAACTTATTTGAAAAACAGTTTCTTCAAAACTCGCTCAACATGCAAAATTGTTGAATTTGTTCTACTTATCAATCACATATTTGTTCAATTTAAATAGAAATTTATAAAATAATGGTTGGATTAAGTTAATTACCCGATAATTCACTTTTTTTGACTATGCGGGCACATTTATTGTAAAATTTAAAGTGATTATTCATTCATTTAAAATTTAAATTTTATGTCAAATAAGAATCAAAAAAAAGTAGCAATTATTACAGAAAACGGCTTTGAAGAAGTGGAATTAACCAGTCCTAAAAAAGCAATGGAAAATGCTGGAATTAAGGTGGATATTTTATCTGCAGAAAAAGGGAAAGTAAAAGCCTGGAATCATGATCATTGGTCTATAGAACTTCCTGTAGATGTAAACATTTCAGATGCAAATCCTGATGATTATGATGCATTAATGATACCGGGAGGTGTGATCAATCCTGATAAAATGAGGATCAATGAAGATTATGTGAATTTCGCTAAAGAGTTTATGGAGTCAGGTAAACCAGTGGCCGCTATTTGTCATGGACCACAATTATTAATTGAAACAGGTTTGGTGGATGGTAAAAAAATGACTTCTTATCCTTCAATCAAAACTGATCTTAAAAATGCAGGTGCCAATTGGGTAGACAAAGAAGTAGTAGTGGATAATGGGCTGGTGACCAGCAGAAGCCCGAAAGACCTGGAGGCGTTTAATAAAAAATTATTGGAAGCAATTAAAGAAGGCGTGCACCAGGAAGCATAAGCTTGTAAAAATGTTCCGCTTTATAATGTGAACCAGTTAAGAGAGGAAAGCATCCTTCCGCAATGGAAGGATGCTTTTATTTTTATTAATGCGCTAATTTGAATTTTTACTCAATTAATTTTGCCTCATCGTTTTAAGTGCTATAGTCCATTTTAAAAGTTCCTTTAAGAGGACATTGGCAGACTGATCAGCCATTTCGTAAGAAATATAATTTCCATTTTCATCTATATGTTTTTCAAAAAAAGGAATGCTGACCGCTTCTGTTATCGGCATCATTTTTACGGTAGTGATCTGAAGTTTTGACATTTGTGCGGCGCGTAAGCCACCGGAAACACCACCGTAACTAACGAGGCCAACAGGTTTATAATGCCATTCTTTAAATAGAAAATCAATGGCGTTGGATAAAGTAGGCGGCATACTAAAATTATATTCCGGAAATACAAATACGAACGCATCTGCGGCGTCAATTTTTTTGCTCCATTCTTTGGTATGCTCTTGAGTATATTCCTGTAGTCTTGGATGTTGAGGCTCATCCAAAAAAGGAAGATTTATTTTTTCAAGGTCCAATACTTCTACCTCAAAATTGGTATCTTTTTTTGCTATCTCTATAAACCAATTGGCGACAGAAATACCCTTCCTTCCGGGACGGGTGCTCGCAATAATAATTTTTAAATTGTACATGATTAATTTTTAATTTTTAGGACCCGGCAAAACTATGTCATTCAACAAAATAAAAACTACCTGTATTTGTTGGTTTACTATAAATGCAACCAATTAACCAATATCAAATTAACAGGGCGGATTTCATTATTGAAAAACCCGCACATAATCCACAATCATTCTTTGAGGAAAAACAGTCGTATTATCAGGGTTTCCGGGCCAATCGCCGCCTACAGCCACATTCAATATAAAAAAGAAAGGTTTATCAAATGGATAATCGCCATTAACCTGGCTTTTATTCCCTGTAAAATATTTGTGATCATCTACATACCATTCAATTTTTGTGGAATCCCAAACAATGCTGAAAACATGAAACTTTTGAGAAAAGTCCTCTCCTGGCAAAGTATAATCGCCGCCAATGTGCGTGCTGCCTTGATTGGCAATTCCCCAATGCATGGTGCCATACACTTTACTGGGCTCATGTCCGAGAAGCTCCATTATATCGATCTCTCCACTGGCGGGCCACGGAGTAGTCGCAATATCAGCTCCCAACATCCAGATTGCCGGCCATATACCTTTTCCCTTTGGCAATTTTGCTCTAATATCCATACGGCCGTGGGTGAATTCTCTTTTACCCATTGTCTGCAACCTTGCTGATGTATAAGAATCCGGGGCG
>JBDTJV010000459.1:0-4778 GCA_039935675.1 Ginsengibacter sp.
TTATTCCGCCGCAGCTATAATGTGCAGCCGGTGCTACAGGAATATATTTCCTGAAAACATCAATTCCAATTGATTGACATTTTTCATAAATATTGGGGAAATGGTGAATAAATTTTTCGTGATCCATCTTTGTACAATCCAAATAAACAAATTCCGTTCCTGCTATTTTCATTTCATTATCGATTGCACGGGCAACAATATCGCGGGGAGCAAGGTCTTTGCGTTCATCATATTTTTCCATGAAAGCCTCGTCCTTTGAATTTCTTAATATTCCTCCGTCTCCACGTACGGCTTCCGTTATTAAAAAGGCCTGGCCACTTTTTCCTGCTTCATACAAAGCGGTCGGATGAAACTGGATAAATTCCATATTTTCAATTCTGCCTTTTGCCCGGTAAGCCATGGCCACGCCATCTCCTGTAGCTATTGAAGGATTGGTGGTAGTTCTGTAAACCTGGCCGTTTCCGCCACTTGCCATTAAAATGATCTTTGAAAGTATTTTTTCAATTTTATTTTCATGCAAATTCAACACGTACACTCCAAAACATTCAATATCAGGAGTTGATTTGGTAACCAAAAATCCTAAATGATGTTGCGTGATAATATCCACCACAAAACAATGATTTATCAATTTAATATTTGACTGTTTTGCTATTGCCTCCAGCAACGTATTTTCAATTTCTTTTCCGGTCACATCTTTATGATGAAGGATCCGGAATTCGCTGTGGCCGCCTTCTTTTCCCAATGCATATTCGCCGGAATTTTCTTTGTCAAAATCAGCTCCCCAGTTGATGATTTCCTTTATTCTTTCAACCCCTTCTTTCACTACGATCTCGACAACTTCGGGATTGCATAATCCATCACCTGCGATCAAAGTATCTTCAATATGTTTTTCGAAACTGTCATTTTCAAAATCCGTAACTCCTGCTACGCCGCCCTGGGCGTACTTTGTGTTGGTTTCTTCACTTACGGTTTTTGTAAGAATGGTAATTTTTTTATCCGGGCAATCACGCGCTACTTTTAAAGCATAGGTAAGTCCGGCGATGCCGCTTCCAATTACGAGAAAATCTGTTTTCAATTCGTGAAATTTAATTAAAAAATGAATTAAAATGATCTGCTAACACAAACCTCCTAATTTTTGAATAATTAGGAGGTTGTAGGAGTTATTTGTTATTTATGAAAAAGTAAAAATCGGGTTTAATTGTTTGTTTACTACAAAATAAGATGGCAAATCAATTTGAGAGCACCAATTCCGGCTCTAACCACACTTTATTTTCTTTTAATAAATTAACCAGCTCTTCAACAGCAATTTCTTCAGGCACATTTCTTTTGATCACTTCTTTTCCTTTGTATAACGTAATTTTTCCAGGTCCGCTTCCTACGTACCCAAAATCAGCATCTGCCATTTCTCCCGGTCCGTTTACGATGCATCCCATTATGGCGATTTTCAATCCTTTTAAATGATGCGTAACAGCTCTCACTTTTGCTGTCGTTTCCTGCAGATCAAACAAAGTTCTGCCACATGAAGGGCAACTGATAAATTCTGTTTTAGAAATCCGTGTTCGTGATGCCTGCAAAATTCCAAATGCGATTGAATTAATCAATTTATAATCCGGAATTTGAGTTGGATCCAAATAGTGATCACTCAATAAAATGCCATTTCCAAATCCATCGATAAACAATGCGCCGGTTTCAATGGCAAAGTGGATAAGGCTTTCATCCGTTGATTCTTTTTCGCTGTCGCAAATAAGGATTGCAGGATTTTTAATGGATCTTTCCTGTAGTTCAAGAAACATTCTTCGAATACTTTGAACTGCATTTATGTTTTCTGATCTTAAACACAAAACGGCCGTGTTATCATTTTTTATTTTTTCAAATAATTTTTCTATATCAAAATCATCGTTATTTTTTGAATAACAATCAAGTGTTACAAAATTGATCGCTGCAGATTTTTCGATTGAATCATCAAGATATTGCTCTGCGCTAATGATAGGAAAGCTTTTTGTTTTGTCATTATCTTTTTTCCAAAAATCATAATTATAAATAAGCTTTAAAGTTCCGGGCAGGGCAAAATCAACTTTATTTTCACCACAAAAAATAAAATCAGCCGCCATGTCGCTGATGTTCCATTTATCCGTATTGGGATTGTATTTATAACCAATCACCTTCAGATCTTCGCGAAGAATATTTTCTTTTTTATGGAAATCAGCTATAACTACCGGCACATTTTTAGCACCGATATTTTGCACCGCAAAAGAATTTCGAATAACCCTTCCTGTTATGTTTAATAAGGATAGATTTTTTATTGGCGGAACGGAAGAATTATCCTGGTTTACTTTAGAAGATTCATATCTTTTTAAAATATTTTCACAAACGGGTAATTCAAATTCAGAGTCTTCAGTGAGTGAAACGCGGATCGTATCGCCGATGCCATCTTCCAATAAAGTTCCAATTCCAATCGCTGATTTTATTCTTCCATCTTCGCCGTCGCCAGCTTCTGTTACGCCTAAATGTAATGGATAACAATGTCCGAGTTCACTTTGCATATTTTCAATCAACATCCTGTAAGCCTGCACCATTACCTGCGGGTTACTACTTTTCATGCTCAAAACAATGTTGTAATAATTTTCGCTTTCAGCAATGCGGAGAAATTCCATTGCACTTTCTACCATACCGATTGGCGTATCGCCATAGCGGCTCATGATCCTGTCACTCAATGATCCATGATTGGTTCCAATGCGCATTGCGGTTCCATACTCTTTGCAAATTTTCACCAAAGGTGTAAAGCGATTCCTTATCCTTTCTATTTCTTCCACATAATCTGCGTCTGAATATTCAATCAGTTCAAATTTTTTCTTATCGACATAGTTCCCTGGATTCACCCTGACTTTCTCAACAATTCTTGCGGCAATTTCTGCAGCATTTGGTGTGAAATGAATGTCTGCAACCAATGGTGTTTTGTAACCTCGTTTGTGCAATTCATTTTTTATGTTCAATAAATTTTCAGCTTCTTTTTTTGAAGGCGCTGTAATGCGCACCAGCTCCGCACCTGCTTCAATACAACGAATACTTTGTTCTACTGTTGCCTGCGTATCCATCGTGTCAGTAGTTGTCATTGTTTGTATCCGGATCGGATTGTAATTTCCAATTAATAAACCACCTACATTTACTTCAAATGTTTTGAGTCTTTTATATTGGGTTAATGATTCTGCAAAAAGTTGCATGTGTTATTCAGATTATTGATTTACAAAAATACGAATAAGCAGCTTAGAAATCTACGTATTGGACATCAGCTATACCGCATAAAGTTTTCATAAAAGAATACAAAACAGGAAATCTGGAAGAGTTTTACGGGCAAATATTACTTTTGGTAAAATATAAAAGGTAAATGAAGAAAGTCAAAATTCTCCTTAATTGTTTGTTTACTATTCATTATCATTTTCGTTTCTTGTTTCGTCGTAAAGGAATGAGCCCAATAAAATTTCTTATTTTAATACTCCTATTATTACCAACTATGACAAAATCCCAACAAAGTATTTTTGAAAAAAGTAATGGAAAGGAAACTGCCACTTATTTTGAAACAATCAGTTTCTATAAAGAGCTGGCTCAACATTCTTCTTTGATTAAATTTGAAACCAAAGGCCAGACTGACGCTGGTTATCCACTTAATTTAATTTTGATCAGCACGGATAAAAATTTTGATCCTGCTTACTGGCATAGTAAAAATAAAGTGGTCATTCTTATCAATAATGGAATTCATCCAGGGGAACCGGATGGAATTGATGCCAGCATGATGTTGGTTCGGGATATCATTAATAAAAAGATAAAATTACCTGCTAACGTGGCTATCGGAATTATCCCTGTATACAATATCGGAGGTTCTCTGAACAGGAATAGTTTTAGCCGTGTAAACCAGCATGGACCTGAATCTTACGGATTCAGAGGAAACGCTCAAAACCTTGATCTTAACCGGGATTTCACTAAATGTGATTCAAAGAACGCCAGGTCATTTTCCCAAATATTTCATTTTCTCAACCCGGATATTTTAGTGGATACTCATGTAAGTGATGGAGCTGATTACCAGCATACGATGACGTTGATTACTACTCAATTTGACAAGCTTGGAACAAACCTGGGAGCGTGGGTTAAAACGACGTTCGAACCTGCATTGTTCAAAGGAATGAAAGAAAAAAAATGGGACATGGTTCCTTATTTGAATGTAGAAGATACCGATCCTTCCAAAGGCTTCAGCATGTTTTATGATTCTCCAAGATATTCTTCGGGATATGCAGCATTATTCAATACGATCAGCTTTATGCCTGAAACTCACATGTTGAAACCTTACAAACAAAGAGTACAATCTACTTATGATTTATTATATACAATGATTCAACAGGCAAGTATAAACGCAAAAGAACTTCTTGCGACCAGGAAAGCTGCTATTGAGAACACAATTCAACAAGAAAGTTTTCCATTAAGTTGGAAATTGGATACCGTAAATTTTAGATTGGTCCCCTTTGAAGGTTACGTGGCCGGATACAAAAAAAGTGAAGCCACTGGATTACCGGTTTTATTTTATGACCATTCAAAACCTTTTGCAAAAGAAGTAAAATACTTCGATACTTTTTTGCCTGAAAATATAATTGCGAAAGCGAAAAAATATATTATTCCACAAGGTTGGTGGTCTGTAATTGATTTGTTGAAACTGAATGATGTTCGCATGGATCGTTTAAAAAAAGATACTTTAATGGAAGTAAGTGTTTATCATATTGAAAGCCTGA
>JBDTJV010000460.1:0-4174 GCA_039935675.1 Ginsengibacter sp.
ATGGAACAGGAAAGTGGATGAAGGCGATCTTCCTTTCACAACGATTCGCTTTAATAAGGGAAACCAATTGGAATTTCGGGTACAGGATACAGTTTACGACATGAATTTGAATAATTATTCTATCCACTCCAGGGAAATTTCGAAAGGGACCGGCAATTATGTTGAAAGTATGCAGGAGCAATCGCCAGACTCTCAATGGATAGCTTTTTCAAAAAATGATAATTTTTACTTAACCAATTCTGCAGGGAAGGATACGGTCCAGTTGACTGATGATGGCCATCACAATTATGAATATGCAAGCTATTATGGCTGGGACGATATTATGTATGGAGAAGATGGAAAGCGCCCGGAACATTTCACAGCCGAATGGTCGCCCGATTCCAAAAAAATACTTACGCAGATTTGCGATTTGAGAACTGCAAAAAAAATGTATTTGCTCAATTGGTCAGTAGATTCGCTATATCGCGCCCCTTTAATGTCCTACTACCGCGCTTCTCCGGGCGATACAGATATTGTGAAATATATCCCTGTCATTTTCGATGTTAACACAAAGAAAATGATACGTATAGATTTACCTCCCGTTCCTCATTTTATCGGTGTGGATTTGAGATGGACAGACGACGGAAAACATTTGTATGGATTGTATTATCACAGGGGATATAAACAATTGGATATAATAGAAGTAAATCCTGAAACCGGAAAAGTGAGGACGGTTATAAGTGATAGCAATGCTACCTATGTGGAAAATAGTACAGAGTTTCGATGTTTACAAGAACAAGGAATTGGTTTTATAACATCCGAACGGAGCGGATGGAATCAACTATACCGCTTTAATTGGGCAAGCGGAAAAATTCAACCAGTCACTCAAGGAGAATTTGTATTCAAAAAAATTGTGTACATGGATATTCCAAATAAAGTCTTTTATTTTACAGCAACAGGAAAGGAAAAAGGCGAGAATCCTTATTTTTCGAATCTTTACCGGGTAAATTTTGATGGCTCTGATTTGAAATTACTCACACCGGAAAATGCCAATCACGACATTTCTATTTCTTCGGATCATCATTATTTTGTTGACAATTATTCAACGGCCAATCAACCCACTGTTTCAGTTTTACGCAGTTTGGAAAATGGTTCCCTGGTTATGCAATTAGGCAAAGCAGACATAACCGATCTTTTGGCAACTGGATGGCATTTTCCTCAAATATTTACTGCGGTTGCAAGGGATAATAAAACAACCATTTATGGCGCTTTATGGAAGCCTGTGAATTTTAAAAAAAGTAAGAAATATCCCATCATTGATAATAGTTATACCGGCCCACAAATAAATGTTTTCCCGGTTAGTTTTCGCCAGGCCGCTTTTTCGAGTGCTCAATCTTTAGCGGAGTTTGGATTTGTCGTCATGTCTGTAGATGGATTAGGTTCTGCAAGCAGGTCAAAAGCATTTCATAACTGGTCTTACCGGCACATGACGGATAATTTAACGGATCATGTGCTTGCCATCCGGCAGCTTGCTAAAAATAATAAATGGATAGACACCAGCAGGGTGGGGATTTTTGGTCATTCGGCAGGTGGTTATGATGCGGCACATGCACTCATGCGTTTTCCCGGATTTTATAAAGTTGCAGTAGCTTCATCAGGCGACCAGGATTGGCGCATGGAAAAAGCATGGTGGCCCGAAATGTTTGTTGGCTGGCCCGTTGATTCCATCTACCAACAACAATCAAACATTACGATGGCGCCTCAAATGCAGGGAAAATTATTATTGGTGCATGGCGGTATTGATGAGAATGTAAACCCCGCAGCTACTTTCAAACTTGCTAACTCCCTGATCAAAGCCGGTAAGTATTTCGATATGTTGATTATTCCTGCAGTAAGGCATGGATACACAGAGCCCTATGGATCTTATTTCGTTAAAAAACAATGGAATTATTTTATTGAAAATCTCTTACATGAGAAACCGATTGAGTGATAACATGAAAGTGGATCAAGTGTTTTATATGATAGCATTTTATCAGTAAAGTGACTTTGTATTTGATTTAAAAAAAATAAATTTATGAATAGGATTGCTAAATGGATATCAAAATTAAATAGTCAACAAAAACTAATTACCGCAATTGCTTTACCTGTTATTTTATTCTTTATTTCAATTAAATTAGCAGGAATTGCTGGTGAAATTACTTTTGGCCATATAACAATAGAGCGCCCATTTGAGTTTGGAAAACCTGGTGGATTTGGTTACTTTTTACCCTTGTAGTAGCTTTTTGTGAGTATAAGCTTTTTGGGAAATCAGAGGAGTAAATCGGCAGATCTTCATATCTGTAACTGTTCGTTACTTACAGGGTTGAAATATTGAAAAATAGGAATCCACTTTATTTATTCGTTTACTGATTATAGTTAGTATAAGGGCATGATAATCGATGAAGGTTTTAAAGGTATAAATTCCTTGATTTCTTCCCCATAAATCGACTTTCAAAAATTTAACTCAAAAATTTCTAATTTTTCTCTTTACCAAACTTTCTCGGGAAGTAAGAAAAGGTAACCATAAAATATTGCTGCAATACATTCACAGTGCCGCGGGCAAGATAATTATTGCTGCCATAGTTAATAATACTGGTATTCTGATGCAACAAGTCTAATGCCGACAACTTTATTTCTGCGTTATTTCCCTTCAAGAAACGGTATTGTGTGCTTGCATTCCAAATAGTAAAATCGATAGACGATGAACCACTGGACGTATTTCTGTTGTAAGTAATATTACTGCTCAGAGTCAGCTTTTTGGTAAAATTGATGCTGGTGCTAAAAGTGGTGGATTTCCTGGAATTTTTAAATTCATTTTTATTAGAAGCATTTTGTATAGAATGAAAAAATGATAAATTTTCGCCCAAAGAGATGACCAGGAAATCTTTTAATCGGTAATGAAGATTGACATTAGTATTGTTAGTAAAAGAGTTGGACATAATTAAAACACTGTTTACATAATTCGGATTCTTTGCAATATTGAAATTTGTCATGGCACTCAACTGCAATTGATTCTCTTTAAATTTAAAAGCCTTATTTAAATTTCCCATGGCGGAGGCATATTTATTTCCATTTGCATTAACTGTATAATGAATGCTTCTTCCCAGGTTATCATAAATGCTGCTATCCATCATATTGTTATTAATGACACCGGCGTTAATATAAAGACTATAGAAAAAAACATTTTTCGATTTCATAATGGAATTCTGAAAAGTAAGCGATACTTCGTGCTTATAATCAGGCTTAAGGTTCCCGGTTCCTTTTTGGATGTAATAGACATTGGAACTATCAGTAAGAGGCGCCAATTGATCCACGTTTGGATAATCCGATGAAGCTTTATAATTTATAGACATAGACATTTGATGATCGCCATATTGATAATTGGTATAGTTAATACTTGCGCTGGGAATAAATTTTAAATAATTGTATTCCAGGTTTTGAAAGCTTTTTTCAGATGTATTTTTCAGGTGGTAAAATTGTGATTCTGCGAGCGCCTGGATGAAAACTGTTTTTTGATATCGGTTCGCCAGGCTTTTCATAAACCATTTGTTGAAATTAAGGGCAGGTTTATCATTAAAGGTGTTGTTGGCGCTTTTATTGGTGAGGTAGTCATTCAATAGGTACAATTTAGAAAGACTGTCTTTATCTGTTACCATATTATTTTCATTGTGCGTATTTAGGTAAAAATTATTTTGAAATTGGAAATCAAAACCTGCAAGATTTTTATTTCTAAAAATCAAACTTTTCAGGTCGTTTAATTGCAGGAAAAGAGTTTGATTGATGTCATTAAAATTTTTGTTATACCTGCGGTCGAAATTTTTATTTTGTGTAGAATCCTTAACCGACCTAAATGCTGTTTTATTCCACTGTTGGTTACCGGAACTTCCAGCATAAAAAGTGTAATTAACCTGGTAATTTTTAGGACGCTTGACGGTTTGGTCAAACGAACCTGTATTTATATAACCTGCATCGAAAGTGATATTTTTTGAATCGATGTTATTTTGGCTATAGGTATTGTTGACGCTTTGTAATCCCTGGTTGCTGCCGGAAGAACTGCTTTGCTCTGAGGAACTGCTCTGGCTATTATTTATATTAAATGAAGGTGAAATATCAAATACCCTTTTTTTGTTTCTAAATTCATATTTAGATTCAAATC